>CAXNEN010000082.1:0-6337 GCA_964201505.1 Opitutales bacterium | reverse complement strand
CGATCGCACCGACGCGGATCCAGGCGTTGTAGGGGTTGTCCGAGGGGACATTGATG
Organism: Opitutales bacterium; assembly: GCA_964201505.1. GTDB lineage: Bacteria > Verrucomicrobiota > Verrucomicrobiia > Opitutales > UBA953 > UBA953. The sequence continues at coordinate 6,281 of CAXNEN010000082.1, read as the reverse complement.
TTGTCGACGAGGTAGGGGGCGTTGACGATTTCGGCCAGCTTGTCCTTGAGGACCTGCTTCTGCGCAGCGTCGTTTTCGCCAGCGAGCTGGGCTTTGACGGCGTCGGCCTGCTTGGTCTGGTCGACTTCGCCGAGGACGCCTTCGGTCACGACGTCTTGGGCCCAGTGGGCGGGGCCGCCCTTGGTGAAGGCACGGAGGTCGGTGGCGGGGGCGACCTGGGAGGTCACCTTGCGGAGTACGTCGCCGGAATTGATCGCGCCGTGGGCGAACGAGACCTTAAAGGAGGTGCCGGCAGCGACTTTGGTGAGCTTGAGGGAGAGGAAGTTGCCCTTGTTGCTGAGAATCGAACCGTCCGGCAGGCCGTTGACGGTCACGGTGGTGAGTTCGTCGGCGGGCTTCACGATGGCCGGGGCGTTCTTGGCGACCTTGGCTTTGGCCTTCGGGTCGGCCTTCTTGCCGGGAGCAGGTGCGGGCGGCAGCGGGATCTCGACGCGCACGATGGCGTTGGCACCGTCGGCGAGGTCGACCTTACCGCCGTAAGGGAGGTCAAGGAGGCGCACGGAGGAATCCAGTTCTCCCTTCATAACGGTGAAGGAGCGGGAGAGTACGATGACGTCGCCGACTTTTTCCATCTCGGCGGATTCCAGCACTTCGGCGGAGCCGACGGTGTAGGCGAAGACGACGCGGTCGCCGTGCAGGTAGAGGCCTTGGTACTTGGCGTGCTCGCGCGGGAGCGGGCCGAGGGGAATATTGGACATCACGCCCTCGGGGCCCTTGGGCAGGGTGCGGGTTTCGTTAAAGGTGCCATTAAAGCTCCAGCCGGGGCCGGGATTCGTCTCGAAGAAGACCTTGGCGCCAGCCACGGGGCTTGGGTTGGGGCCGTGCGCGCCGTCGAAGGCGACGCCCTTGAACTTCATCCAGCCACCCGTCCAGGCACCGGCGCCGCGGAGGGTCTCGGTGTCGAAGGCGAAGCCGGCGTCGCGGTTACCAAGGTTGACCATGACGGCCTTATTGGCCGCGCAGCCCCTTTGCTTGAAAGGGCTTTCACCCTGGGTGTTGTCGATGGAAGCCGAGAGGAAGCGACCGTAGTCCATCGCTTCCCACTTGGAGAGGGGCTTCTTGGTCGCGTCCTGGGCGAGGGCGGTCACGGCCGCCAGCGCGAACGCTAGGGATAGGGAGGTACGGGTCAGGGATATCATGTGATTGGAAATAGGGGTGGGGTAGGGGCAGAATTGATGAAATCGCCCTCCGCTGTCCACCGTATTGGAGCGATACGGGGGCGAGAAGTTCCTTATGAAGATGAAAGATGACGGATGGACGATAAAGCCAGCCGGCAAAGGGTTCTCTGGTCCTCCTGTCCTCCGGGCCTCGGGCCCTCTCGGCGGTCAGGCCTTCCAACACCCCGGGAGGTGTTCGTCGAGCACACCGACGGCCTGCAGATAGGCTTGGATGATGGTCGGGCCGACGAACTTCATGCCGCGACGCTTCAGTTCTTTGGAAATCTTCTCCGCCAGCGGCGAGCTCGGTTGATGTGAGCGGGATCGTCGGACGACTGGCTTGCCGTCGACGTGGGCCCAGAGCCACTTTGAGAAACTGCCGAACTCGTCCTGCATCGCAAGGAACGCGTGCGCGTTGAGGGCGACGGACTCGAGTTTGCCGCGATGGCGAATCACGCCGGGATTTTTCATGAGCGCATCAACCTTCTTGGCGTTGTATCGCGCGACCTTGCGGACATCGAAGTTCGCGAAGGCCTTGCGGTAATGTTCACGCTTCTTCAGGACGGTGATCCAGGAGAGGCCGGCCTGCGCACCTTCGAGGATCAGCTGTTCGAAGAGCAAGCGATCGTCGCGGACGGGCACGCCCCACTCGTCGTCGTGGTAGGCGACATAGAGCGGATCGTCTCCGCACCAGAAGCAACGTGGCTTCGGCTTGGCCACGTCAGGCCTTGGTCGAGAGACCACGCAGCCACGCAATCCAGCCGGCGGGCAGGCCGCGGGCGAGAGCGCCGCGCACGATCTTCTCGTGGTAAAGCTTCGAGGGCAGGTGTGGGCCGGTGGGGTCGACGACCTTGTAGGCCTGGCAATCGAGCGGGCAGTCTTCGAGGCCGGCCTCGAGTACGGTCAGCTTGATGCGCTTGTAGGCTGAGCCTTCGGCGTCATCCATGCGCTTCCAGTCGTCGGGTGTCATCTCATAGACTGCGCCCCAGACGCCGGGAGTATCTTGGTCTTCTAAGACGTCAGCCGAGCCGCCTCCCCAGGTCGAGCTGGGGTGCGTGAAAGCTAGGCGATGCTTAGGCAGGAAGGCTTTCCCGCGATAGCTGGAGCCAGGGCATCGGCGTTCCATCTGGGTGGAGTCCAGATTGGAAGCGTAGGCGAAATAGTACCGGCTCATGCGAAGGGAAAGGAACTTTGCCCATCTTGGGCGGAGATGCAATCAAGGATGGGCCGCCGCAGGGCGGCCGAGGGTAGGGGCGTGGCTTCGCCGCGCCCTCCCTTGAGAAGGTGTTGGCGGATAGCGGTTAGCGGTTGGGCACGCAGATGAGGCAGGGGAGTGCACGATGAATCGTGCCCCTATCTTGGTCCGGCCTGCGGCGGATTGCTTCTCAGCCGTTCCCCCGCGTTAAGCCGCACTTAGCGCGCAATATCATTCCGGCCCAGGACGGTGATACCGTGGCTGGACAAGACGGAGGCGGCGAGTTCCTGCGCTTCGGTGCGGACGACGAGACCGTAGCGGCCGTTCGGACGGAAGAGGAAAGGGTAGACGTAATGGATATTAATCTCGGCCTTAAGTAGGACGCCGGTGACGTCCTTGAGCTGAGCTTCCGACTGGAGCTCGATGGCGACGACGGGGACGTCGTCATGCGCGAAGCGGTGCTCATCGAGAATCTGTTCGGCCCGCTCGGGGTAATCGACGACGATGCGGATGATTGTGGAGTCGGTCGTGTCGACCAGGCACAGTGCCATGATGTGGACATCGGCGCCGGCCAGGGACTCGATCATTTCATTAAGGCGGCCGACCTTGTTCTCGACGAAGATGGAGAACTGGCGGACAGGTCCGAGGTCAGGTTGCTGGGAAATATCGGCGGCCATCGAGAGTCATTATGACAATCCGGATGCGTTTCTCCAGCCCCATTTGAGCAGGACAGGCCCTTTCACTTGACTTGCATCTTCTTATGCGGATACGAAGATATGTATGTTAACCCTCGCGGTCCTCTTCCTGGCTCAGGCACCAACCCGTCTGCCGGACACGGTCGTGATCGAAACTCGGCAAGCCACCCCGTTGGCTGACGCCTCGCCTTCGGTCAGTCGCCTTGATGTCACGGCCGCGACAGAATCTGGCCTAACATCGCTCACCGGCCTCCTAGGCGGCGCCCCCGGCGTTTACGCAACGGAGCAATCCGGCGAGGGCTCAGTGGGGTCGCTCTTTCTCCGTGGCACGAACTCGACCCAGACGGCGGTGCTCCTGGATGGTCGTCGCCTTCCGCAGGGCTTTTCCAATTCCTATGAGATCGGACGTTACCGCATCTTTGGTTTATCCTCCGTGGAAATCCTCCGTGGTCCGTCCTCCTCGCTCTATGGCGCCAATGCGCTTGGTGGTGTGATCGATCTCCGCCAGCAGTCGCCCCTTATCGCCAAGGCCGGCTCGACGCTCGTTGCCGAAGGGGGTTCCTACGGACGCGGCTCCTTAGGTCTCGCCTTCCTCTCGAACAATGCCGCTGGCACGCAGGCGGCGACGAATGGCACCGCAATCAGTCTCTCGGCCTCGCACGACGACGGCTGGCGCCCGAACGGCGATCGCGATGCGCTGAGCACGTATCTCAAGCACGAGTGGCGCTTGTCTCCTCATCTGATCTTCGACCTCGTCGGCTCGGCCGACCGCGGCAAGGCCGGCCTGCCTGGGCAGGATATCGGCGGCACGGCGAGCTTGACGGATTGGCAGCGCGATAGTGGCTGGCTGCTGTCGCCCGGCCTCCGCTTTCAAGATGCGAATACGGATGCCACCGTCTTCTGGTCCCGCGCCGGTAGCGCAATCTCAAGTGTCACGGCGCCCTTCGCCAACCGATACCTGTTGGATCGCGATGAGCTGACGGCCTTCGTCGATCGCAAGGTACGTCCGGACCTTACCCTCGGCCTCGGCCTCACCTACGAGCGGTCAACCTTCGAGCAGTTTGACGTGACCACGAACAGCCAGACCTGGGCGGACACGCATGAGAGCCTCGGTGTCTGGACGCGTGCCGACTGGCAGGTGACTTCGGTCGACCGCATCCGTGCTTCCGTCCGCGACGATCGCTTCACCGATTTCGCCGGCAAGACCACGGGTGAGGTTTCCTATTCCCACCGCTTCACCAAGGAACTACTCGCGCACGCCAAGGTCGGCACCGCTTACCGCGCACCCGCCGCCAACGACCTCGCCTTTGGCACGCACCTCGGCCTGCCGCTCCGCCCGGAAAGCAATACCGGTACTGAAATCGGCCTGCGACACGAGAACGCCGTCCCTGGCGCGCTGTCGTGGACGCTCGTCGCTTTCCGCAATGAGCTGACTGACCTGATTGATTTTAATCCGACCAGCTTCCAGACTTACAATATCGCGAAGGCTCGGACCCAAGGGGTCGAGGCTGGCATCGAGACCCGCCCGGCCAAAGGCCTACGAGTCTTCGGCGCAACCACCTGGCTAGACAGCGAGGTGCGTTCCGCTGATTACTACTTTAGCACGGGGATGGCTGGAGATAAGCTGCTCCGTCGCCCGACGCTGACCCTGACGCTCGGCCTGGAAGTCATCCCGAACGACGACTGGACCTTCGGTGCCTCCGCGTCCCATCTCCGCGGTCGTGAAGACTACGACTGGAATAGTGGTAGCCGCGTCAGCTTACCCAACGCCACTTTCGTGCGCGTCTGGCTTCGCCGGATTCTTTCTGACAAGACTGAGCTTTCCCTGCGCATCGAGAACCTCTTCGGCGAAGACGCTCCGCCCGCCGCCTTGGGCTTCGACGCCCAGCCCCGTTCGGCTTACGTGGGTCTGACGCGGCGCTTCTAATAAGCGCCGCGTGGGGGAACTTCCTCCACGAAGTAAGCTTCGCTTACTTCGTCGGCAACTTTTCCAACTCTATCACCGGCTCTTTCCCCGCCGGCAACGCGAGCATGACGCCGCGCTTACCATCGATACTCGAGTAACCTCCGGTGATCAGTGCCACGGAGTTGCCTTCGACGGTGTGGGAGTAGTCCTTGCGGCCGAGTTCCGAGGTCGCGCTGGTCTTGGCTTCTTTGAGCGCGATCCACTTGCCGGCAGCGTTGCGAATCCAGAGGTTGGAATAGAGGCATTTGCGTTCGACCTGGCCGTAGGAGCCGGACCAGTCCTCGACGAAGGAGTAGAGGCCGTCGAGTTTGGCCGCGGTCTTCGGACGCCGGAACGACGTCAGTAAGCGCCATTGGCCGGTCTCGGCGAGCTTCACCCAAGCGGAGAAAACCGCGGCATCTCCGTCGGCCTTCACGCCAAGCAGGAATGAATAGGTCGTGTTATCCTTCCACGAGTAATCGAGATGGCTGTGGCCGCCCGAGCCTTCGTGGTCGAAGGCCGACGCCACGACGTCCTGGCCCTTGGCGACCGTCGTTACGACGAGGTCGCGCAGTTCTTCGGCGCTGACCTTCTTGGCGTCGTTCTTGACGTAGCCGTTATCCCAGAGGGAGTAGATGAACACCCGGTCTTTGGCTTCGGTGCCGGCCGTCTTCCGTTGGTAGCCGAAGTAGCCGTGGCCAAAGCCCAGCACGCAGTTATAGGTCGTGGGCGGGCCGGGCAGAGACTTCGATTCGGCGTAGGCCCAGAGGGCGGTCTCACCCTTGGGCACCGGGTAGCCGAAGTGCACGGACTGCGCATTGCCGTTCGGGAGCGCCCAGATTTCCGGATTGGTCGCACCGTTGAGCAGAAGTCCGTTGAGCGTCACGCTGCCTGTGGCCTGTTGAGGCTCGAGGGCGATCAGGTAAGTGCCGGCGGCAGGGAAGGTGAGGGCGATCTCCTTGGAGAGCGCGGGCTTACCGGTGCCCACCAGTTCGACGTCGACCTTGGCCGTCTTTTTCAGGGCATCCAGTTTGAGGTTATCGATTGCATGCGCGGCTAACGTGGCCGTGGCACCTTTGTTCGCGGTGAAGCGTACGGAAAGTTTCTTCACGCCTGGTTTTTCAACGACCACGGGAATGAGCAATCGTCCACCGGATTTTTGGATCGTGGCCGCACCGACGCCGCCGCGGTCGCCGACCGAGATTTCCGGTGATTCGGTGTAGGCGGTC
>CAXNEN010000081.1:0-6419 GCA_964201505.1 Opitutales bacterium | reverse complement strand
GCCTTTTCGCCGCGCATCAGGCGGTCGAGTAACTCGGCGCCGCGATAGCCTTGTTCTTCGAGGTTCGTATTGACTCCGGAGACGTATTTCTTGATTGCACCGACCGAGAGTAGGTAGTCGTCGATACCGACAATCGCCACCTGGGTGGGCACATGCAGGCCGGCTTCTTCACAGAGTTCACGGAGCTCGACGGCTAGGGTGCCGTTGGCGGCAAAGATCGCCAGCGGCTTGGGTGCATCCTTGAGGCAGTTCATCAACCAGTCTCGGCGGCGCTGCCACTCATCTTGGGCGGCGCCTCGTTTGCCCTTGGGCTGCCAGCGGAGATGCTCGCAGGCCAGTCCGCGGCGTCGGAGGGCTTCCGTGAAGGCTTCGCCTCTTTCTACCTGTGACCAGTTCTCGGTGTCGCTGAAGAAGCAGAAGCGGGTCATGCCACGCTCGATGAAATGTTCGGCGACCAGTTCTCCGGTCTTCGCGTGATCCTGCACCACGTGGGCGAAGGGTGTGTCCCGGCGGCGCAGGGAGAAGTCGACCGTCGGCTTGTCGGCCTTGCGCACGAAGTCGGCCAGGTCGTCGCCAGCGCCCAGCCAGGCCAGGATGCCGTCGCCGTCCCAGCCCCACGGAATCACTTTCTCGTGGATGATGCTATGGGAGGCCAAGTGCCAGCGATGCTCGGAGGCATAGGTGGCGATGCCTTGGAGCAGGCGATGGTCATACCAACCGAGCGCGAGCAGGACATTACGAGGGCTTTTCATGTGGGGACAGGAAAGGGTCAGCTAACGGAGTTAGGCAGAGTGACTAAAAACGGCACAGACTGATTGCTTGGCAGGTCTGTCGGAACGTGAGTTGTCATGATTGATATTAACCCCTATTTATTGGGTTAATATGGAGAATCATGGGCGTCAGCCGGCCTGGGGCAATCACCGTTAACTGCATGTTCTATCCTGAAATCGGCACAAAAGACTGTTTGGACGGCAATGTGCCCCAGACAACCGCGCAACGACCTGGGGCTTAGGTGTCCTTGCGGGCGTCGAGATCCATCCAGCGGGCCAGGGCATCGGAGTGCTCGGCTTCGGCGGCGTGGAGGCGCTTCTGCAATGCTGCGGCCTTCGTGCCACCATCCTTATAAATCTCAGGGTCGCCCAGCTGTACGGTGATCTGCGCCTGTTCGGCTTCGAGCTGCTCAATCTTGCCCGGGAGAGTCTCCAGCTCCTTACGCTCCTTGTTGTTGAGCTTGGCGCCAGGCTGAGCCGAGGCGGTTGACTTAGCGACGGCAGACTTGGTGATGGTGCCGATGGCTGCGGTGCGCTTGGCCACGGCGACGCGGGCGAGTTCATTACGCCAGTCGGTGTAGCCGCCAGCGTGCTCGGTCACGACGCCGTTACCTTCGAAGACCAGCGTGCTCGTGACGACGTTGTCGAGGAAGGCACGGTCGTGGGAGACCATGATCAGCGTGCCAGCGTAATCCACGAGGATGTCCTCCAGGACATCGAGGGTTTCGGCGTCGAGGTCGTTGGTCGGTTCGTCGAGTACCAGTACGTTAGCGGGCTTGGTGAAAAGGCGGGCGAGCAGGAGGCGATTGCGTTCGCCGCCTGAGAGCACCTTGGCCTTGGAGCGAGCGCGAGTGGGGTCGAAGAGGAAGTCCTGCAGGTAGCTGATGACGTGACGCGAGCGGCCCTGCACCGTGACCGTATCGCTATCACCAGCCAGGTTCTCAGCGACGGTCTTGTCGTCGTCGATCTGCTCGCGCATCTGGTCGAAGTAAATCACTTCCATCTTCGTGCCGAATTTCAGGACGCCGGAGGTCGGGGCCAGCTGGCCGAGGAGCATCTTGACGAGGGTGGTCTTGCCGGCGCCGTTGGGGCCAATGAGGCCGACCTTATCGCCACGGTTGAGGACGAGGCTGAAGTCGCGGATGAGGGGCGTGCCTCCTGGGTAGGCGAAGGTAATTTCTTCGGCTTCGACCACACGGACACCGGAGCGTTCGGCTTCGCTGATTTCCATCTTAGCGGATCCAGCGACCGAGCGTAACGCACCGCGCTGCGCACGCATCTTCACGAGGGCTTCCATGCGGGCGTTAGACTTCGTGCGACGGGCTCCGGGGCTGCGACGGGACCAGGCTTCTTCCTGGCCGAGCTTTTTATCGAAGGCCGCGCGTTGGCGTTCTTCGGCGACGAAGAGCTCTTCTTTACGGACGAGATAGGTATCGTAGTCGCAGGACCAGCTGGCGAGCTTGCCGCGATCGAGTTCGATGATGCGGTTCGCCATGCGGCGCAGGAAGGCGCGGTCGTGCGTGACGAAGAGCAGGGGAATCTTCTGTTCGAGCAGGAACTCTTCCATCCAGAGGATCGAATCGAGGTCCATGTGGTTGGTCGGTTCGTCGAGCAGGAGCAGGCCCGGCTTGGCGGCCAAGGCCTTGGCAAGGAGGCAGCGGCGCTTCAGGCCGCCGGAGAGGTCGTTGAACTTGCGGTCTTCAGGGAGCCCCAGGCGGGCGATCAGGTCGTCGACCCGGAGGTCCTTCTCCCAGTCTTCGGAGTGGTCATCGGCCCGGATTCCGGAAGTCACGATATTGCGGACGTTGCCTGGCAGGCTCTCGGGGATGTCCTGGGTTAGGCGGGCGATGCTGACGCCATCGGGGATTGTGACCGTACCGGTATCGGGAGGGGATTCGCCCGCGGCGAGGCGCATCAGGGTCGTCTTACCTGCACCGTTTCGTCCGAGCAGACAGACCCGCTCGCCTTCCTCAATCTGGAGGTTCAGGTGGTCCAGGACGGGAGGGCCGCCGAAGCTGACATAGACGTCGAGGAGACTGAGTAGGGCCATTGCCCGGAGATGTGAGGAAGGGGAAGGGCGGAGGCGAGGAAAATGGGCGCATCCGCCATCAGGCCATCAACCCCTTGATCACCGTGCCGCCGAACTGGCTGAGCTGCTTGAAGCGGCCGGCGTGGTAGTAGGTGAGCTTGTTGTCGTCGAGGCCGAGGAGGCGCAGAAGGGTGACATGGAAGTCGCGGACGTGGGCTCTTCCTTCGACGGCGGCCATGCCCAGTTCGTCGGTGGCCCCGATGGTGTGACCGGCATTGCAGCCACCCCCGGCCAGCCACATGGTCATCGCGTTGGGATTATGGTCACGGCCATAGGCGGTGCCGCCACGGACGCCATTGTCAGGCGTGCGTCCGAACTCGCCGCACCAGACGATCAGGGTGCTCTCGAGGAGCCCACGCTGCTTGAGGTCGGTGATGAGGGCGGCGATGGGCTGGTCTACGCCGCGAACGAGGTTACCATGGGCGCGCTCGATGTAGTCGTGGCTGTCCCAAGACCCGTTATAAAGTTGCACGAATCGCACGCCTTTTTCGATGAGCTTACGGGCCAGGAGGCATTTACGGCCGAACGAGTCCGTCGAATCCTTGCCGATTCCATAGAGTTCCTTGGTCTTCTCGTCCTCTTTCGAAAGGTCGAGCGTCTCCGGCACCTGCATCTGCATCCGGAAGGCCAGCTCGTAGTTGTTCATACGCGCGGACAGCTCGTCATGTCCGGGGTGCTGCTCGGCGTGGGCGGCATTGAGCTTGGCCATTAGGTCAAGGTTCTTGCGTTGCTGTTCCTGTGTCACGCCGACGGGCGGCGTCAGGTCCAGGATCGGCGAACCTTTGGCGCGCAAGGGCGTACCTTGGAAATTGGCAGGCAGGTATCCGTTGCTCCAGTTGGCGGCGCCGCCTTGAGGGTAGCTGACTTCAGGCAGGACGACGAAGCCGGGCAGGTTGCGGTTGGTCGAACCAAGTCCGTAGTTCACCCAGGCGCCGAGACCGGGATCGCCGCCAAAGCGATTACCACAGTTCATCTGATACATCGCGGTCGGATGGTTCACGCTGTCGACGGTGCAGCCTCGGAAGAAGCAGAGATTGTCTGCGACCTTGGCGAGGTGCGTCCAGTTGTCCGCCATGTCCGCACCGCTCTTACCCGCCTTGATGAACTTAAAGGGACTCTGGACGTAGTAACGCTTGCCGGATTCCATGGCGGACTTCTGTTTGCCCTCACGTGTGAACTCTTTGAGGTGTAATTTCTCCAGCGTCGGCTTGGGGTCGAAGGTGTCGATATGCGACGGGCCTCCTTCCATCATGAGAAAAATTACGTTCTTCGCCTTCGCGCCCGGGAAGTGGACTTGGGTATTCGTTGACAGCTGCTTCGCCTCCTCAGCCATCAGGGCGCTGAAGGCGACGCTGCCGAGGCTGGCTCCTAGGCCATAGATGAAGTCACGTCGGGTCGGCGCATGCAAGGCACGGGAGCCGGCACAAGGGAAGAACGGCTTAGTAGACATAGGAGAACTCGTTGGAGTTAAGGAGGACAAGGCAGACCTCAGCAAGGGCGCGGGTACGCGGTGAGACGTCGGTCGGCTGCAGGTCCGGGACGAACTCGGCGTTCGCGTAAAGCTTCTCGCTGAAGGAGAATTTCTCGCCGGTGTTCTCTTCGACCGCGTCACGCCGGACCTCGAGAGACGGCTTGATGGTTACAGGCTTGGTGTCTCCCGCTAGGGACGCCATCGCGTCCCAATGTTCGAGGCAGTTTTCGAGTTCGCCGGCCTTAGGTGACCTCGAGAAGCCGAGGGCAAAGAGTCGGGTGATGGCTTCGTCGTCGTTCTTCGTCTCCTTGATTGCGCGATTGGCGAGGGCGAGGGCGCGGGCACGGGTGCTCTGCCCGTTGAAAAGGCTGAAGACCTGAGGCGTCACGGTGGACGATTCGCGTCGTTCGCAGGAAAAGTCAGGCGTCGGCGCGTTGAATACCTCAAGCAGCGGATCGGGCTGGCCGCGGGTCTTCAGCGAGTAGAGCGACCGACGGTGACGCTGGGAGGGGAGTGGGTTGGGTGTCCAGGCTGAGGCGAAGGTGCCCATGACCTGACGAGGCTGCAGCGCCGCCTCCAGGTTGATTTCAGGACGATTAGGAATGCCACCGAGCGTAGGATTGAGTTCGCCGGTCGCCGTGAGCATCGCGTCGCGTAATTCCTCGGCGGTGAGCCGACGGGGCTTGAAGACGGCATAGCTCGTAGCGGTGGGGTCCTTCTCCGCGAGCCGTTTGAGGTCGGGATGGGTGGCGCTTCGACGATATGCTTCCGAAGTCATAATCACCCGGTGCATGGCCTTGAAACTCCAGCCTTGCTCGACGAACGCGGCGGCCATCCAGTCCAAGAGTTCGGGGTGGGTAGGCACCTTGCCGGTGCTGCCGAAGTTGTTCGGATTGCCGGCGATGGGTTGGTCGAAATGCCAGAGCCAGATCCGGTTTACGATGGCTCTCGTCGTCAGAGGATTCTCGGGGCTCGCGACCCATTCGGCGAACGCCTTGCGTCGGCCTTCGATGGTTTCCGGGATCGGAGTCTTCTGCACATCGCCCAGTACGCTGAGTACCCCTGGCTTTACTTTTTCTCCGGAGCCCAGAGGGTCTCCGCCCGTGAGGATGCAGGAAACCTCTAATTCCCCCTCAGTCAGGCGATCGTTCGGCCGACGGAAAGGCGCGCTAATTGAGGTCATCTGCGGGGTGCGACCATCGTAGACGGTAAGCGCGACCGGCTCATAGCGATCGAGCTCCCACTGCAGGCGTTCGAGTCCCTTGCGGGCGACTCGTTCCATCCCGTATTGTTCCGGGGTGAAGCCGACCAATTTAGGAGGATAGTCGCTCTCGGGCATGCCTTGAGCTTTAACCCGATCGCGCGCACGCTTGAAGACATCGGAGAAGCCGTATTTATTCTTGGCGGACGACTTGTCGGCCGATTCCACCGCGGCGATCCATTTAGAGTCATCTTTCTTCTGCTCCTTATGCCACTGTTGGGCATTTTTCAGGAGGACCTTGTCCAGGGCCGCCAACTGCTTGAGGTGGTCATCTCGGCTTAGTTCCAGGAACTTTTTTTCTTCGAAGCCTTGCTTGTTCTCTGTGTCAAGGAAGGGCGCGCTTCTTTCGGCGATCTGTGTCGTCGCGAACACGGCTTGCAGCGAGTAGTAGTCTCTCGTCGGAATGGGGTCGAACTTATGGTCGTGGCAGCGGGCACATTGTAAGGAGTGCGCCAGGAATGTTTCGCCCACGCTATTACTCACGTCGTCGAGGAAGCGTTGGCGGGCGATTTTCGGCACTTCCATGCTGGTCAGTTCCCATGGACCCATGCGCAGGAATCCGGCGGCGATGACCATCTCGGGGTCACGCGGGTCGATCTCGTCGCCCGCAATCTGCTCGCGTACGAACTGATCATAGCGTTTATCCGCATTGAAAGAACGCACGACGTAATCACGATAGCGCCAGGCATTACCACGTTCATAATCGTTCGCGAAACCTGAGGAATCCGCATAGCGCGTCACATCCAGCCAATGCTGCGCCATGCGCTCGCCGTAGTGTGGGGATGCCAAGAGTCGGTCGACGAGAACGGCGAAGGCCTCGGCCTCGGG
>CAXNEN010000080.1:0-6517 GCA_964201505.1 Opitutales bacterium | reverse complement strand
GGCGCGGGAAGGGTCAAAGTCGAAGCGCGTGCGCAAGGGAAGGGCCTTGTCCGGCGAGATCGCCTCCGCCGAAAGTCCGAGGCCCCGGAAGCCGGAGAGCGCGATTTCGCCGGAGGCTTGCCTGAGCTGGCCCTTCGCTGAAAGGTTCGCCGCGACCTCACGCAAAAGGACGTCGCCTCGCAGTTCGATGCCGGCGGCGTGAAGAAGGCGACCGACTTCAGGCTGCGCACGGATTTCTTCACCAGAGAGGTGGGCGAAGCCAACCATGACCGTCACGGCTCCATTCGGGGCGAGGAGGGCCGAGCCGCTGGCCGTCGAGCGATTGGAAAGGATATCGAAGGCGATCCGGTAGCCATCGACGGAGACGGGTCGAACCTCCAGCTTCACGCGCCGGAGTTCAACACCTGCGAATTTCGTCCGGGCCAGCGTCAGGTCGGCGACCATGTCTTCGCGGCGGCTTTTACCGCGGGCACGGACGTCGAGTTTCTCCGCTGTGATGTTGCGCCAGGCCATCTCCTGTGCGCCACCGTCGAGACGCCAGTCAGTGATTCGTCCGTCGTCCGCAACCTTGATTGCACCGCGGAGATTGAGCCCGCGCACCTGGATGAGCCCGAGTCCGCTGTCGGACCAATCGTTGCCCAGCACGGCCAGGACGGAGACTTCAGCGCTGCCATCGCTGCTGCCTTGGCAACGGAGCGAGACGGAGGCTCCGCCAGATCGCTCCGCCACGTCGATCGCCGTCTCGATGGAGGCGAAGACGTCCGCCAGCCGGCGGGAAAGGGGGACCGCCCCTTTGTTATCTTTCTCGCCGCGAAGGAGCCCCGTTGGCACTTCACCCGAGAGATGGCAGGTGATTTTACCGCCCCGCGCCTGAATCGACCGAAGGTTGAGCCAGCGGCCTTCCTTGGTGACATCGAGGGTCAGGGTGTCGATCAATGGCCGGCGGACGCCGCCGCGGGCGACGGACGCCGGGCACCAAATGCGGGCACCCGACAGGCGTACCTGCGTCGGCTCAATCTGGCCGGCGATGAGGAGCGTGGGGTTGAGTGCAATTTCCAAGCGCGTCGCGGTAAAGACATCACCCGATATGCCGTCGACGCCGAGCGACAGGTCGTCGGCTGCCAACGTCAGGTCGGGCATCATCCAGAAATTACGGGCCTGCAGGCGCAGGCCTTGTTCGGCGAGCTGCGTCGTGATGCGCTCCGTGAGGAAGTCGGGCAGCTTCGTCGGATGGTCGAGGTTGGCGACCCAGCAGAGGGTCAGCTGGACCGGGAGTAACAGGAGTAGGCAGGTATTCGTCAGTCCGCGCAGGAACCTGCGGAAAGGGGAAATTACCGGCTTCGGTTTCATCTGCCGGTGTCGGCCAGGAGAGGAATCAGGATTTCGGCGAGGCCGGCTTCGAGGATGAAGTCGTCGTCATCGGCTTCGTCCCGCATGAGCAGCGAGCGAGTGCTGAAGGGAGCCGAGCAGAGATAGGTGCGGAAGGTTTCGCTCGCCGCGCCGGCGCCGGACGCTGCTTGGTCGGTCACGCGGAGTTCGTATTTCCAGCCGCCGGCGCCGACGTCGCGTCCCGGGAATTCCGCGGCGCGGACTTCAGCGAGTCCGCCGGCGAGGCGGCGCGAACTGGCCGGGTCGAGCCGTCCGGAGCCGGCCCAGTTACCGTCTGGCCCCAGGCGCGCTTCGCCGATGACCTTACCGTCGCCGCGCGAAGTCAGGCGCATTCCGCTCACGCGGGCACCTTGCGGAAGTTCGGCGACCGCGCGTTTACGCCAGGCCTGCGGCTCGACGTTCTGATGGCCGCCGTTGAGCAGGGAGACATCGCAGATGGCCGCCAGCGGCGAACCTTTGGCGTGCACGACACGCGTACCGGCACCTTTGTTCGGGTCGTCCGTGAAGCTGAGTAGGACGCGGTCCGTACCGAATTCCAGCTCCAGCGTCTGCAATGAAGTGGTACCAGGGTTGGTGAGTGCCATCACGGCGGGCAAGTTGGCGCCACCGCCGGCCGGCTTGCGGCGGCTGGCGCGCAGCTGCGCGACGGCGTCCAGGAAGCGGGCCACAATCTTCGGGTCGGCTTCGCGGCGTTTGGTGGCGGTAGAACCAGGCGCGACCGGAATTTCCCAGCGCGCTTCAGCCGCGGCGCCTTCTAGTCGGTGGAGTGTGATGGTGCGGCCGCCGGCCGCGATGGTGAAGCCGGTGACGAGCGACGCATCGAAGTCGGCTGGCCGGGAGTCGGCGAGCGTCTCGCGGGCGGCGAACCAATCGGCGAGCAGGCGGGCTTCGAGGAGGAAGACCGAGGCGTTATCCTCGAGCTTCGCGCAGAGCATGGTCGGTTGCGCTGGCGCAGGCTTGCCGACGAGGAGGACCTGCCGGCGCGCGTTACCTTCGAGCGAGAGGCGCAGCGTCGGCGTCGTCAGGCCAGTGACTTCTTCGGCGAGGGTTACGAACTTGCTGGCACGCAGGTTGGTCAAGTCGGCGACCGCACGCGTCGTGGCTTCGGCGTCGGCGAGCGCGTCGTATGGGGTCTCAAAGCGCCATTCCGGCGCCTGCACGCGGCGCCCGATGCGGGGCCGGGCCTCCGAAGTGAGCGCGGTCACGATCTCTCCGTCTTTTGTGCGATGCCGCACCGAGACCGCCCGTGCTTCGAAATCCGCGATCTCAAAAACTTTGTCCACGCGGTAGCTATCCGCTTTCGCCGCCAAGGCCGCGGCCATCGCTTCCGGCAGCGGGATGATGCGCTTGCCGTCTTCGGTGAGCAGGAAATGGTGCCGGGTGGAGGGTTGCACCCCGATCTTAACCTCGACGACGGCGCCCGTCTCCGCGACGACCTTGAGGGTCCAGCGCGGCGTCTCGAGTCCGTAATCTTTGAGCCCAGCGCCGTTGGCCTTGGCTTCGCTGGCGTCGAAGCCGCTCTCCATACTGACGAAGCGCAGTTCGTCCAGCAGGCGCTGGACGGACCAGATATTGGCCGGCCAGTCGAACGGCTCGGCCAGGCGCCAGATGGAGCTGCGCTTCTCGAGGACGATACGCTCCGGTCCTTCGGCTAGGGTCACCTTCGCGGGCGCAGAAGGGAAGAGCTGGGTCTGGCTTACGGCAGTGGGCCGATGGCCGGATGTGGCCCTCCAAACGAGCCCGAAGGCAATCAGGTTGGCGACCAACAGGATGACGGTGGTGCGGGAAATCCGCATGTGCATGTCAACTTCTGCGGCGCCACACGGAAACCGCAAGCCCGACTGCGAGGACGCCCAAAGGAATCAGGCAGAATCGGAGGGCCAAGGCCCAGAAGTCCGCCGCCGTCGCATTGAGCTGATATTCGCCTTCGGTGCGGGCGGGTAACGAGACGGCCCGGTCGCGATCCGTCAGCCAGGCGGCGCATTGCGTGATGAACGCACGGTTACCGCCTCGGGTTAGGCGGAGATTGGCGGCGACTTCGGAGGTCCCGACGACGACGAGACGCCCGCCGGTACCGCCGACGCCCTTGCGGATGCCCGTGGCCCGTTCGGCGGCCGACGCCAGACATACTGGGCCAGCCTGATCGCGGTCGACGTCGAATCTCACGGGTCGGCGCACGAGATCCGTCTCTCCCCAGGCCGCGTCGGACGAGAAGACGAGCTGCCACACACCCAGCGTACTGTCCGGCGCGCTGCCTTCGTCAAAACGGACTGGACGGATTCGCGAAGCGATGAGCGGCAGGTTTTGTTCCTTTAGAACCTTCGTGAGTGGGTGTTCCTTTTCCTCGAGGCGGAGTAATGCGATGTCGCCGTCGGTGGTACGCCTCCCTGGGTCGGGCTCCTGGAGCTCCGCGTCCGGCGTGAAGATCGCCCATTCCGCCAAGGTGGACTCCAGGCCGTGATCCCGCCCAGGGTCCAGTAGGGCCAGGACGCGCCCGTTCCGTTCAGAGAGGAAACTCCGGAGGCGGGCGTTTTCCGAGGCGGAGAAAGGCGTCAGCGGTCCAGCGATCAGGATGATGGCGGCGTCACGGGGCACCTCGGATACCGTGGCGAGGTCGAGCTGCCGGACTTCAAAGTTGCGGTTGCGCAGTTGGCGGGAGAGCAGTGACATGCCGCGAGCGGGCGATGCGTCCTCAATCCCGAGTTCGCCGTGTCCCTTGGTGACGTAGCAGACGGCAGGCTTATCTTCCGTTACCTCGATGAGCGCTGACGTGAGGACTTCTTCGCCGCGGAAGCCACCTTCCTTGGTCACGAGTTCACGGTAGGTGACGTACTTGGCGCGCGGGCCGCAGGTGAGGATGAGAGCGATGGAGGCGTCGGGAGGTCCATGCCGGCCAGCAATCTCCGAGATGAGTGGGGCGTTACGACCGCCGCCCGCGAGTTCGACGGCAAACCACGCCGGGCCACTGCGCCCGGATTCCACGACATAAGAATCAAGCAGCTTCAGTAGGCGGGAGCGGATGATCTGCGCGGGTTCGCTGGTGTCGCCAGTGAGGAGCACCGCCTTTACCCAGCCTTGATTGCGGCCGACCCCGACCGGACTGCGGCGACCGGCGGCGCGGACTGTCTCGGCGGATTCCGGCGCCAGCGAATGCCGGCGGTCGGCTGTCATGTCGTGGCGCAGGCGGAACTCTGGCAACGAGGCGAGGGTGTTAACGACCACGGCGAGCATGATGGCCAGCAAGGCCTGCGTCAGGCGGTTTAGCCGGCGGATGGGGCGCACGGCACCGAAGTCATCGCGAATCGGGGCCATGCTATTCCTGACCCTCCACGGAAAGGATGGCCAACCCGAGGCACAGTAGCGTGCCGGTGCCGTAAAGTACGATCGGTCGGGAGTCGAGGATGCCGGCGGCGAAATCCTGCAGGTGGCCAAAGGTGCGCAGGTGTGCGGCGGGCTCTCGCAGCCAACCCAACCACTCCCAGCTTTCGATGGGCAGCGATTCCATGGCGCCGCCCGCGGCCGTCATCGCTAGGAGGCAGATGAACGCGAGCAGGGCCGCGAGCGCCGATGAACGCGTGACGCAGCTGCAGAGGATGCCGATAGCGACATGCAGCAGTCCGCTCATGGCGATGAAGCAAAGCCCACCCCAGAGGATTGACGGATCGCCGAGCCGAGTATCGCCCGGCGTGCCCAGCCTTTGCGACGTGAGGAAGGGGAAGCACGTGAACAGCAGCCAGAACGCCACCCACACAATCCAGGTTGAGAGGAACTTCGCCCACACGACGGCGGCGGGGCTAGCGGGAGTGGTGAGCAACGCCGAGAGCGTGCCGGACCGGCGTTCTTCGGCGAACGTCCGCATCGTCAGCAGTGGCAGGACACAGAGTAGCGGTAGCCAAAAGAACCAGAGCGTGGCCTCGACGGGTGTGCGATCGCTCGGTGCCCGACTGCCTTCGACGAGTGCGAAGAAATGGATACCGCCCATGAGCGCGAGAAATAGCCCAGCCGCGGCCCACATGTTCCACGAGAGCACGGCGGATCGTAGTTCGTGCGCCAGCAGTGTCCGGAAGTGCCGCATCAGGAACGGCGGGCCTCTCCCGGGGTGCGGCGGGTGGCGGCGAGGAAGATATCCTCGAGTCCGAAGCGGTCTTCGGCGATCTCGCGCAGGGTGATGCCGGCCGCGATGAGTGCGCCGGCGAGGCTCTCGCGAGCGGGCGAGCCAGCGGGAAGACTGATGCGGAAGGTATTCCAGCCGTCGGCGGAGGTTAGAGCTGCCACCGCCGCGGCCGGTTCGGTCGCGCGGCATGCGGCCAGTAGTGCGGCGGAGTCGGCTCGGGTCACGATGGTGAAGCTGACTTCCGGGAGGAGTTCGCGGCGCAGGTCTTCGGTGCGGCCTTGGGCGACGAGGCGACCGCGGTTAATGATGACTACCTTGTCGCAGACCTGTTCGACCTCATGGAGGATGTGGCTCGAGATGAGTACGGCCATCTTGCCGCGCAACGAGCGGATGAGGTCGCGGATGCCAAGAATCTGGTGCGGGTCCAGGCCGATGGTCGGTTCGTCGAGGATGACGACGCGCGGTTCGGCGAGCAGGGCGTCGGCGATACCGACGCGCTGACGAAAGCCTTTTGAGAGCTGGCCGATCAGCCGGCCGGAGGCGCGGCGGGTAAGGTCGCAGTCATCCATCACGCGGCGCACGCGTTCGTCGACGCGGCCCGGTTCGACGTCCTTGAGGCGTGCGCGCAAGGTCAGGTATTCCTCGACGCGCAGGTCTTCGGGCAACGGGTTGTTCTCTGGCATGTAGGCCAGGTGGCGCTTGGCTCCGACGGGGTCGAGCGCCACGGAGACGCCCCAGATCGCGGCCCGGCCAGAGGTACCCGACATGGTGCCCGAGAGGATGCGCATGGTGGTCGACTTGCCGGCGCCGTTCGGCCCCAGGAAGCCGACAATCTCGCCTGGCGCTACGGAGAAGCTGAGGTCTTCGACCGCGGTCAGGGAGCCATAGCGCTTGGTCAGCTTTTCGGCCACGACGGCGGCTTCCGGGAGGGGCGCTGCTTCGTTCATGTGTCGGGCTCCGGGAGGATGGGTTACGACTCGTCGGCACCATGCGAACGGGTCAACAAAGGACACG
>CAXNEN010000079.1:0-6541 GCA_964201505.1 Opitutales bacterium | reverse complement strand
GGCTACAAGCAGGTCTTCACGCCGCATATCGGCAACCTCGACCTCTATCGCACCTCCGGACACTTCCCTTTCTATAAGGATTCGCAGTTCCCCCCGCTCGTCGAGCGCGAGGCGATGGAGATGCTCGCCAAGGAAGGCTGCGCTTGCGGCGAACTGACGAACCGCCTGACCGACGGCACCGTGCAGGGCTTCCTGCTGAAGCCGATGAACTGCCCACACCACATCCGCATCTACGCCTCCCAGCCGCATTCCTACCGTGACCTGCCGGTCCGCCTCGCCGAATTCGGTACGGTCTACCGCTGGGAGCAGTCCGGTGAGCTGAGCGGCATGACTCGCGTCCGCGGTTTCACTCAGGACGACGCCCACCTCTTCTGCACCGAAGACCAGGTCCTGCCGGAGGTCCTCGGCTGCCTTGAACTCGTCAAGATCGTCCTCAAGACGCTCGGCCTGAATGACTATCGCGTGCGTATCGGTCTGCGTGATCCCGACTCCGCCAAGTACACCGGTACCGCTGAGAATTGGGATAAGGCCGAAGCCGCTTGCCGTGCCGCCGCCGCCACCCTTGGCGTGGCCTTCTCCGAAGAACCCGGCGAAGCCGCCTTCTACGGTCCCAAGATCGACTTCGTGGTCAAAGACGTCATCGGCCGTGAATGGCAGCTCGGCACCGTGCAGGTCGACTTCAGCCTGCCGGAACGTTTCGAGCTCACCTACAATGGCGCTGATAACAAGCCGCACCGGCCCGTGATGATCCACCGCGCGCCGTTCGGTTCCATGGAGCGCTTCGTTGGCATCCTGATCGAGCACTTTGCTGGCGACTTCCCGACCTGGCTCTCGCCCGAGCAGGTGCGCCTCATCCCCCTCAACGATGACCTCAACGCTGATTGCGAAGCCATGGCCGAGATTCTCAAGGTCGCCAAGATCCGCTGCAGCGTTGACGGGTCTTCCGATAAACTGGGCGCCAAGATCCGTCGCGCCGAGATGTCGAAGGTGCCCCACATGCTCGTCGTGGGCGCCAAGGAAAAGGAAGCCGGCCTCATCAACGTACGTTCACGCGCGGACAAGTCTTTCGAAGGAAACCGCACCTTGGCCGAGTTTGTGGCCTTGGTGTCAGCTGAGATCGCCGAACGCCGCCTCAAGGTGCATGTCCCGACGGCTCCGGTTGCTCCCGCCGCCCCGGCTGCCCCTCAGGCCTGATCGTCACTTGGTTTTAACCGACTCCCCGGGGAACTAAGGTTGCCCGGGTGGGTCTTTTGAGCCTATACCCCGGTCATGAACCAACCCCGTTCTTCTTCCCGCCGCGAATTCCTGAAGTTCGCTGGACTCGGCAGCCTCGTCTTCGGTGCCGGCTCGGCCCGGGCCCTTGGCGCCGACGGCCGCGAGGCTTCCGCTAACTCCGCCAAGCGTCAGGCCAAGAACGTGATCTTCATGGTCTCCGATGGGATGTGCTTCTCGGTGCTGACCGCCGCCCAGACCTACCTGACCCGGACGGAGAAGCGTTCTTCAAATTGGATGAAGATGTACGGCGAGCTTCCGGTTGTCCGTTCGCTCTGTGAGACCGACTCCGCCAGCGGTATCGTGACGGACTCCGCCGCCGCCGGCAGCTGCTGGGGAATCGGTGAGCGCATCGATAACGGCGTGATTAACATCACCCAGGATGGCCGTAAGCCCGTGACCCTCGTCCAGAAGATGGTCGCCGCCCGTAAGCGTTGCGGTCTCGTTACCACCACCACCGCCACGCACGCTACGCCGGCGGGCTTCGTCGCCACGGTTGCCACTCGCTCCGATCAGAAGACCATCGCGGCCCAATATCTCGAGCGCGGCGTCGACGTCATCCTCGGTGGTGGCACGCAGTATTTTAGCGAAGACCTGCTGGCCGCCTACCGCAAGGCCGGCTACGGCGTCGCCTTGAATCGAGACCAGCTCCTGGCCGACGCTGGCAAGGCTCCGTTGCTGGGCCTTTTCAGCAAGAGCCATATCCCCTTCGAGATCGATCGCATGAATTCCGCCGAGCTCGAGGCTTCCACGCCGACGCTCTCGGAGATGACCAAGGTCGCACTCCAGCGCCTTGGCTCCGCTCCGGAGGGTTTCTTCCTGATGGTCGAGGGCGGACGCGTCGACCACGCTGGGCACGGCAACGACGGCGCTGCCGCGATTCACGAGCAGATCGCTTTCGACGAGACCATCGCCACGGTCCTCGCTTTCGTCGACAAGCATCCCGATACTTTGCTCATCGTTACCACTGACCACGGCACCGGCGGCTTTAACGTCAACGGCCTTGGCAACGAAGACTTTATCTCCTTGGCTCCATCTTATTCGGAATCGACGCCCGCCTTCGACCGTCTCACTGGGTTCAAGATGTCGCTCGAGCTACTGAATCTTCGGACCAAGGGCGCGTCGGCAGGGGATTTCCTGGCCGCCGCCGAGTCGGCGACTGGTTTGAAGTTTAAGGCCGACGACCGGACCAAGATCACTTCGATCAAGACGCTCGCGGCGGCGCTCATGAAGTACACCTCGATCGGCTGGACCAGCAATAGTCACACCGGTGAGATGGTTGAATTCTGCGCCTATGGACCTGGCTCCCAGCTCTTCACGCCTTACCTGCGCAACGACCAAGTGCACGCGAAGATCCTCCAGGCGACGGGCGTGGCCTGAGCCAAAGAGTTTTGGGCACAAAAAAGGGCGTCCGCAAGGACGCCCTTTTGCTTGGCCGAGTTGTCGGCTTAGAGCTTGTTGTACTTCACACCGCAGCCGTAGGGCTTGGTGCTGGAGACTTCAGGGGCCTTACCTTCCTTCACGGCCTTGACGGCAGCGAGGACGTAGTTGTTGGCCTTCTCGATGTCGGCGGACTTAGCGGAGGAGATGTTGTCGATGGCGCCCTTGTAGGCGAGGATACCCTTACCATCGATGACGAAGCAGTGCGGGGTGACCTTGGCGTCATAAGCGCGGCCGATGCTCTGGTTTTCGTCTTGGATGACGGTGCCAGGGTAGTAGGTAGCGTTCTCGAGCTTGTGGCCGCCCGTGTTGATCACGAGCCAGACGGCGCCAGAGGCGACGACATCTTTCTGGAATTCCTGCATCTTGCCGCCTTCGTAGAACTTCTTCACGTAAGGGCAGCCAGGGTTGTACCATTCGAGGACGACGGTCTTACCCTTGAAGTCGGCGAGGCTGACGGTCTTGCCGTCGAGGGTCTTGCCGGTGAATTCAGGAGCAGCCTTGCCGACTTCGGGGGCCGCAAAAGAGGCCACCGCCGCGAGGCAGGCGAGGAGGGAGGTGAGGATACGCATGTGGTTGTGTGGGGGTGTAGGAGTTTTTAGTTTAGGGTGACTTCATGGATTTCAACACCATCTTGTATGCGGGGTTGCGGAAATCGCACAAAACTACGCCTTTTCACCTCGTTTTGACTCGCGGGTTGCCAAATTGACCAAAAACCCAGAACTATTTCCCATGGCTGACGCCCGTTCCACCGCCTTGGTCTGCGCCAATGAAGCTTCCCTCTGGGCGGAGCTACAGGCCCGCGCGGACGTCGTAGCCAAGGCTGAACCGGCTCTGGCGCCGATGCTCCATCGCTATGTCCTCGATCGTTCGGGCTTCGGCGACGGCATCATCCAGCGCTTGGCCGAACGCATCACGCCAACGGGTCAGGATCTGCCGGTGATCCTCCGTGTCCTCGGCGAAGCCGTGTCTTCCGATCGCGAAGTGCTGTCGCAGATGCGCGCGGACATACGCGCCACGCTTGAGCGCGATCCAGCGACTGAGCATGCACTGATCCCATATCTTTGGTACAAGGGCTTCCACTCCATCTCGATGCATCGCCTCGCGCATGTGCTCTGGAAGGCCGGTCGCAAAGAGCTCGCCATCCATCTGCAGTCGCTCGTCTCCGAGCATCTCGGCGTCGATATCCATCCCGCCGCGCGCTTCGGCGTCGGCATTCTACTGGACCACGCCACCGGCTTCGTCGCCGGTGAGACCAGCGTCGTGGCCGACAACGTCTCTTTCTTACATGAGGTCACCCTCGGCGGCACGGGCAAGGCCCGCGGCGACCGCCACCCGAAAATCCGTTCGGGTGTACTCGTTGGCGCTGGCGCGAAGATTCTCGGCAACATCACGATTGGCGAAGGCGCCAAAATCGGCGCTGGCTCCGTTGTGCTCAAGGATGTCGCCCCGCACACCAGCGTGGCCGGCGTGCCTGCGGTGATGATCGGCCAGACCACCGTCGACGCTCCGGCGCTCGACATGGATCACTCGCTCTAGTCTATGCCGAACAGCCGCCCAGCGCAGGACCGCCCGGGTGATGCTCGCGTCCTGGATTGTCTTTATCGTGTCGGTGCTTTCGTCAACGCCACCGAAGACCCGCATGAAGCACTCGACTTCATTCTCGAGGAGATCGTCCGCACGCTCAAGGCGTCGAGTGCCTCTATTGCACTCGTCGAGCCCGCCACTGGGTCGCTACGCATCGAGGTGAGTAACGGGCTGGATGCAGCCTCCCTCTCACAGATCATCGACCAAGGGCAGGGGATTACCGGCTGGGTCGCCCTTTACGCCAAGCCCCAGCGCATTCCCGATGTCTCGAGAGATCCGCGTTATGTCGAGATTCGTAAGGGCATCCGCTCTGAACTCGCCGTCCCCATGGAGCTCATGGGTAACGTCATCGGCGTGGTGAACTGCGACTCCGATCGCCTGGATGCTTTCAGCGAGCAGGACCTCGCTTTCCTCGCGCTCCTCACCAACGAAGCCTCCAAGGCTGTCGGCCGTATCTGGCTGCTCCGCCAGCTGCGTTCCAAGGCCGCCCAGCTCGAAGCGCTGGTCCGTGCGGCGCAGGGCCTCGCCCGCGAACGCGACGAGCCAGGCATCTCGCAGGACCTCGCCCGTCATACCCGCGGCCTGCTCGGCGCGCGCGCCTGCGCCTATTACAAGATTGTTGATGACGTCCTGTTACTCAAGCAACTCGACGGCGAACTGAGCGGTAGCGAGCTCGCCCCAAGTATCGCCGTGAATCAGACCTCACTCGGTACCGTCGTCGGCCGCGGACGTCCGGTCGTCGTGCCACTGGCCGGTAAGACCGAAGAGCATCTCTTCATCAGGCTCTCCGAGCCGGTCGCCTCGTCTTCGCTGCTGGCCGTACCGGTACGTTACGAAGACGAGACCTTCGGCGTACTGATGTGCGTCGCGATGGGAGCCTATCGCTTTTCGGACGACGACAAGCATCTCGTCACTGCGCTTTCTTCTTTCGGCGCTTCTTCGATTCAGAACTCCCGGCTTTACGCCAAGGTCTTCACGGTCGAGGAGGGATTGCGTCGCAGCGAGCGCCTGACGGCACTCGGGCTGCTTTCGGCTGAGGTTGCCCATGAGATCCGTAATCCCCTGACGGTGATGAAGCTGCTTTCCGACACGCTTTCACAAGGCATGGCTCCCGATGACCCCAAGGTGGAGGATCTCGGCGTCATGCGTGAGAAGATTGCCCACATGGAAGGCGTCGTCTCGCGGGTGCTCGGCATGAGTAAGGCCCAGTCGGGCGCGTTCCGCATCGTCGACCTCCGTAAGGCGACGGACAACGCCGTGTTACTCCTTCGTCTCAAGCTGCAACAGCTCGGTGTGAAGGTGGAAATCCATGGCGATGAGGTCATTCCGGCCGTCGAGGGGCATCCCGGCCAGATTCAGCAGGTCTTCCTCAATCTGATGATGAACGGGGTGCAGGCCATGACCGGCGGCGGCCTGTTGTCTTTGCACCTTGGGGTCGAACCTGGCGCGCAAGGTGAGGTTGTCGTCGTCCGGATCACCGACACCGGTACAGGCATACCTCAGGAAATCCTGCCCAAGATTTTCGATTCTTTCTTCACCAGCCGCGAAGACGGCACCGGCCTCGGGCTCGCCATCGTGAAGCGCATTATGCGCGACCATCGCGGTGACATCATCGTTGAGTCGACGGGACCCGGCGGGACGACGTTCAAGTTCTGGTTTCCCGTCGGGAAGTGAGTAGTCGCTTCGCCGCTGTCCAGACGATGGGGAGGAAGGAGACTACCACCACGATGAGGATGACCTTGTGTAGCTGGTCGGCCAGTGGCGTGCCGCCGAGCACGTGACCCAGCCAGACGAGCGAATTAATCCAGAGGATACCGCCGAGAGTGTTCCAGCGGAGGAAGCGGGCGGCGGGCATGTCGCCCATGCCAGCGGCGAAGGGGACGAAGGTGCGCATCAGCGGTACGAAGCGGGCGAGCACGATTGCGAGCGGGCCTTTTTCCGCGAAATAATTACGGGCGGCGGTGAGGTGTTTTCGCTTGAACCACCAGCTGTCTGGTTTCGCTTCCATGGCATGACCGTACTTGCGGCCCAGCCAATAGCCGGTCTGATCGCCGATGATTGCTGCGACCGTCAGCGCGCCGGTGACCATCCAGGGGTCGAAGTAGGCTGGCCGATCGCCGTTCGCGATCGTGAGTACGCCGGCCGTGACGAGCAGGGAGTCGCCGGGCAGGAAGAAGCCCGCGAGCAGTCCCGTCTCCGCGAAGATGATCAGGCACATCAGCCCGATGCCGCCCGCCTGGAT
>CAXNEN010000078.1:0-6545 GCA_964201505.1 Opitutales bacterium | reverse complement strand
GACGATGTTCGCGAAATTCTCGTGGGACACAATCGAGCCATCGACCGCGATGACGAACACGTGGTCGCGGAACATGGGGACATACCGGAGGATTCCCCGGAGGTCGGTCGGCTTCATGGCGCGCTCACGCTGGCTGGACATGCTCAATCCTTATGGACTCCCGAGCGGGCGGGGCAATACTGATGACGCATGCCGAAGCCGCCCCGAGTCCGCCGTGAGAAGGTGCCGCCCGACCTCCAGGAGCTGGTGGACGCCTTCCTGGCCTACCTCTCGCTCGAGCGTGGCGCCGCGAAGCTGACGACGGAGGCCTACGAGTCGGACCTGGTCCGCTTCGCCGCCCACTGCGGTCGGGCCGGCCGGACGAACTGGACGGAAGTCTCGCTCGCTGACGTGGATTCCTGGACGCGCGCGCTCGATCGCAAGGGTCACGCCGCCGCTTCCATGGCCCGCCGGCTTTCGGCCGTCCGTTCCTTCTCGGCCCATCTGGTGCGGAGCGGCCTGCGACGCGACGACTTCACGGAGCTCGCCCACGGGCCGAAGCTCCGCCGTAAGTTGCCCGGTATGATCAGCGCTGAAGAAGCCGCCAAGGTCGTCTCCGCGCCCGATACCGGATCGCCGCAGGGCCTGCGCGACCGCGCGATGCTGGAGATGATGTATGGTTCCGGCTTGCGCATCTCCGAACTCTGCAGCCTGGAGATCCAGGCCGTGGACGCTGACTCGGCGCTGGTGCGCGTCACCGGCAAGGGCTCCAAGGACCGCGTTGTACCCGTTGGCGAAACCGCGCTCGTCGCCTTGCAGGCCTATCTCAAGGCCGGTCGGCCGAAACTCATTCGCCCTAAGACCGGTAGCGCCCTCTTCCTGAGCGCCCGCGGCGTCGCCATCTCCCGCAAGACTTTCTGGCTCAGCGTGAAACAGGCGGCCCTGCGCGCCGGTGTCTCCGTACCCGTGAAGCCGCACCTGCTGCGCCACGCCTTCGCGACGCACCTGCTGGAAGGCGGCGCGGACCTGCGTTCGATCCAAGAGATGCTGGGTCACGCCGACATCGCCACGACGCAGATCTACACGTCCGTCGACCGTACAGCCTTGTCGGATGCGCACCGCCGCCACCACCCACGTGGGCGGGGCAAGGGGCGTTAACGGCCTAATAGGACGAAGAGTCCGCCGATGATCGAGGCTGCGGTGAGCGCGCCGATCAGGAAGCGGGTGCCGAACGGGATCTCGAGTGGAGCCAGCTCTTCGTCGGCGTCGGTCGGACGCACCACCGCTTCGCGGAGGATGGAGAAATAGTAGTGGATGCTGATGGCGACGCCGATGAGGGCGGCACCGAGGATCCACCAGAGCTTGGCGGAGACGAGGAGCGTCAGTACGAGCAGCTTGGCGATGAAGCCCACGGAGGGCGGCACGCCAGCGAGGGAGCCGATGCCGAAGCCAAGCGAGCTGGCGAGGAGCGGCGAGCGACGGAGCAGGCCGCGGAGCGCGAGCTGCGGGCGGCGATGGTCTTCGACGGCCGGCAGGGAGACGAGCGCCTGGGCGGCGAGAAAAGTGCCGATGACGTAAGCGAGGAGGTAGATGACGATGACCTGTTCGACGTCGTAGCCGAAGGCGGTGACGCCGGGGAGGACGAGCGCGGCCGTGACGGCGGCGAGGATGAAGCCGGCGTGCGAGACGCCGGAGAGCGAGAGCGTGCGCTTCACGTCGATCGTGGCGAGGGCGCCGAGATTGCCGACGAGCAGGGTTAGCACGGCGGTGACGCCAAGGAGCGGCGCGAGCTTCACGGCGATGGGGGCGAACGGTCCGGTGGCGAGCAGCACGAGGGTGAACGCACCGGCGGCCTTGGAGGCCGTACCGAGGAAGGCGGTCGTCGGCGTCGGGGCACCTTGATAGACGTCCGGAATCCAGGTGTGGAAGGGGAAGGCGCCGAGCTTGAAGGCGACCCCGCTGAGAATGAGGGCGATACCGGTCAGCGTCAGGGGCGAAATCGTGTTCGCAACGGACTGGGCGGCGAGGGCTTTACCAATCTGGGTAAAGTTGAGCGAGTCGGTTACTCCTGGGACCGCGCCGAGCGCACCGTAGACGAGCACGATACCCATCAGGAGCAGCGCGGAGCTGAGGCCACCCGCGACGAGGTATTTCACGCCGGCTTCGAGCGAAGCTTCGCTGCGGCGGAGATAACCGACGAGTACGTAGAGGCCGACGGCGGCCGTCTCGAGCGAGAGAAAGAATGTGACGAAGTGGTTCGACTGCACGAGGAGCATGAACGCCGCGGTCACGACCAGGAGCACATGATGGTAGTCGGCGACGGCGGCATCGCGTTCGCGCAGGAAGCCTTCGGCGAGGAAACTGGTCAGCAACGCCGACAGCAGAAAGACGATGCGCACGCCAGCGGTGGGCAGATTCTGGCGGAGGAGGCCGGCGAAGGACTCGACGTCGGTCGGTTGGACCCAGGGCCCATTGGTGAGCGCCATGACGGCGACGAGGACGAGGCCGACGCGAGCGGTGATCGGGATGAGCGAGCGGAGCGCCTTGGGGAGGAACATCGCCTGCACGAGGCAGACGAGCGAGAGCCCCGCGACGGCGATCTCGGGTAGGATGGATAGCCAGTCAGCCGGGCGCGGGGCCAGGACCTTGAAGAGCGGATCGATATCGGCGAGGAAAGGAATCATCGGACGGAAAGCTTAGCGCTTGGTAGGAGCCGCGGTGGCAGGCTTGACGGCTTTGACCGGCGCCTTGGCGTTATGTTGCGAGAAGGTGGTGATCCCAGCGGCGACGGGATTGACGGACTTCGTGATGAGCGAAGGGACGAAGCCAATCGTCAGCGAAGCACCGAGCAGGATGAAAGCGGCGAAGCGCTCGGCCCAACCAAGGTCGCCGAACGGCGCAGCGGCGAAACGCTTCTCGAGCGCCTCGGAGGCCGGACCGAAGAACGTCGAGGCCACGGCGCGGAGGGCGTACACGGCGGAGATGACGACCGTCGAGGCGACGAGGGCCTGCAGCCAGAGCGGCTGAGCACGGAGAGCGAGGAAGATGCCGAATTCGCCCCAGAAGTTGCCAAAGCCCGGGAGGCCGATGGAGGCCATGGTCGCGGCGATAAAGAGCGCGGCGAGAATCGGTGTGCGCGTGGCGAGTCCGCCCAGTTCGTCGAGCCGGTAGGTGCCGGCACGGGCACGGACAGCGTTGGCGAGTAGGAAGAGAGCGGCGCACGAGAGGCCGTGTGCGACCATCAGGAACGCGGCGGCATCGAGGCCGTCGGCCTTGCCGGACACGCCGCAAACCCAGATGCCGAGGAAGATCGGACCCATGTGGGCGACGGAGCTCCAGGAGAGCATCTGCTTGAGGTCGCGCTGGGTGAGGCAGATCAGACCAACGAGCACGACGTTGGCCACGGCGAACCAGAGGAACCAGGTGCCGAGGGAGCCGCCGGTGATGTCGAGGCTGCTGAGGCCGAGGAGGATAATACCGTAGAGCCCGAACTTCTTGAGGGCGCCAGCGTGGAGCATCGAGACTGGGGTCGGCGCGGCGGAGTAGCCAGGCGCGGCCCAGGAGTGGAACGGGAAGAGCGAGGCGAGCGTGCCGAGGCCGAAGAGCACCAGCGCACCAGTGGCGGCGGGGATGGACTTCGCGTTCTGGAGGCCTTGGGCGACGTTCTCGAAGGTTGCGACGCCATACTCGACGCCGGAGGCATCGATGGCGATCAGGATGCCCGCGAGGGAGGCCATGGCGCCAGCGGTGAGGTAGATCGCCATCTGCATGGCGGCCGGACGACGGCCTTCGCCACCCCAGAAGAGCGTGAGGATGAACGTGGGGATGAGTGCGAACTCGTGGAAGAAGTAGAAGCCGACGAGGTGATTGGTGCCGAACACGGCGAGCGTGCCACCAAGCATGAATAGGATCAGGCCGAGGTAGGTGTTACGTCCTTCCACTTCCTGGGTGAGGGCCTTGATGCCCGCGGCGAGGCCAACGAGCGAGGTCATCGCGAGGAGGGGCGCACCGAGTCCATTGAGCGCGAAACCAAAGCCCCAGAACCCTTCGGACTGGAACTGCTGCGGCGCGGTGCTCGGGTTGGACCAGAGGATGAGCAGCCAAGGGCTGAGGACGGCTGGGATGGCGAAGCCGCCGAAGGCGAAGCCCGAGGCGAAGCTGCGAGGGAGGTCGCGTCCGGCGAGCAGGATCAGGCCGACGAGAATCGGGGCCGTGATGGCGAGCGCGAGGAGCGTGGCGGGAAAAGTATCCATGAATTAGCGGGCGATGAGGAACCAGGCCAGGAAGAGAGTACCCACTACAATCCAGAGCGCGTAGGCACGCGTCTGTCCGCGGTGGAAGGAGCGGCCGGTGAGGTAACCGAGCACGGCGGGGACGCCGCCACCAATCCAGCGCACCGCGACTCCGTTGATGATGAGCAGGTCGAGGAAAGCAACGAACTCGGCAAGGCGGCGCTGCACGGCGTCGACATACCAGTGGTAAAGTCCGTCCATCCAGCGGTGCTCGAGGAGATGGTAGGTGCGGGGCGAGACGACCTGCAGGGCGTCGGCGCCGCGGACGGAACCGTAGAACTTCAGCGCTCCGAAGAAGCCGATGACGAGCGAGATCAGGCCGACGATGGTCGAGGGGGCGGTGAGGTGGAACGCGACCTCGCCGAGGGCCTTGCCAATCGGCTGGAGAGATCCCGCGGGGATGATCGTATGGGCGAGGAAGCCGCCGGCGACGGAGTAGACGAGGCCAAGGACGACGAGCGGCAGGGTCATCGTCCAAGGAGACTCATGGGCGTGCGAGGCTGCTTCAGAGTTGGCTTCGCCGAGGAAGACCAAGCGGATCATGCGGCCGCTGTAGAGGCAGGTCGCGAGCGCAGCGAGGGCCAGGAAAGCGAAGATTGCGATGTGTCCGCCGTGGTAGGCCGCCTCGATGATGGCATCCTTGGAATACCAGCCAGCAAGGAAGGGTACGGCGCAGTTCGAGAGCGTTGCGGCGATGAACGTCACGGCGGTGAGCGGCATCTTCTTCAGTAGTCCGCCCATCTTGAGCATGTCCTGTTCGTGGTGGCAGCCGTGGATGACGGAGCCGGCACCGAGGAACAGGGTGGCCTTGAAGAACGCGTGCATCGCCATGTGCATGAGCGCGAGGTCGGGGCGGCCGAGGCCAATCGCGCAGCCCATGATGCCGAGGTGCGCGAGGGTCGAGTAGGCGAGGGACTTTTTGATATCCGTCTGGGCAAGGGCACAGAGGCCGGCGAGCGCGGCCATGCCGGCGCCGGAGATTGCGATGAAGTGCAGGACCTCGGGTGCGAGTAGGAAACTCACGCGGGCCATGAAGTAGACGCCGGCAGCCACCATCGTCGCGGCGTGGATGAGCGCGGAGACCGGCGTCGGGCCAGCCATCGCGTCCGTGAGCCAGACGTGCAGTGGGAACTGGGCGGACTTGCCGAGGAAGCCACACATGAGCAGTGCGCCGACGGCGAAGGGGACGACGGGTCCAGCGGCGGCGGCGTGGTCCTTAAGTGCGGCGAAGTCGAGCGTGTCGTAGAGGAAGAGGCACATCGCGATGCCGAGGATGAAGCCAAGGTCGCCAATTCGGTTGACGATGAAGGCCTTCTTCGAGGCGGCGGCGGCGTAATCCTTGTCGAAGTAGTGCGCGATCAGCATGTACGAGCTGAAGCCCACGAGTTCCCAGAAGATGAACGTCATGAGCAGGTTGTCGGCGACGACGATGCCCAGAATGGAGAACATGAAGATGGAGAGACCAGCGAAGAAACGGCCACGGGCCTGGTCATCCTTCATGTAACCGACGGAAAAGAGGTGAATCCACGCGGCGACGAATGACACCACGAAGAGCATCAGGCGCGCGTTGGCGTCGATGAGGTAGCCGAAACCGAGGCTGATGCTGCCGAACTTCGCGAGCTCGACGTGCCAGGTGAGGGCGCCGGCGGTGGCCGACGTGAGTAGTTGGAGGGAGAGGCCGGCGATGGCGAAGGCGACGCCGGTCGAGAGCCAAGCAGCGATACGGCCCGCACGGCGCAGGAAAAGTGCGGAGAGCGCGGCGGCGCCCAGCGGCAGGAACAGGATCCAGTGGACCAGAGACGAAAGGTCGGAAGGCATCGGAAAAGCTTAGTCGCGGAGGGTGGTGAGTGCGTCGGACTGCACGGTGCCGCGTTTGCGGAACAGGGCCACGATCAGCGCGAGGCCGACGGCGACCTCGGCGGCTGCGACGGTGATGACGAAGAAGACGAGGACGGCGCCGTCCATGGTGCGGTTGAAGCGCGAGAAGGCGACGAGTGCGAGCGTGGCGGCAGCGAGCATGAGCTCGAGGCACATGTAGACGACGAGCAGGTTGCGGCGCATGAGCACGCCAGTAAGGCCTAGGACGAAAAGGAGGCCCGCCAGGATGAGGTGGTGCGCGAGCGAAGTGTTTTCCATGGCGGAAAGATTAGGCTTTGGTTTCGGGGTTGTCCTTGCTCAGCGACACGACGCCGACGAGGGCGACGAGGAGCAGGAAGCCGGCGATTTCCAAGGGCAGGAGATACTTCGTGTAGAGCAGGCGGCCGAATGACTTGG
>CAXNEN010000077.1:0-6619 GCA_964201505.1 Opitutales bacterium | reverse complement strand
CTGGCTGATGCGCCATTCGACTACACTTCGACTATGCCTGACTCCGCAAAGGGGTTCGAACTTCTGTATTCACCCTAAGGACGCAAAGCTCTCCCCGCAGGAGGCCGAAGCAGGCATGCTGAAATTCTTCGAAGAGAAGGCGGCCTTAGCGGACAGACTTTGCCAAACCGACCCTGGGCCTCAGTGGATAGGCCTGGCGACGGAAGCCGCCCTCTATGTCAAGATAAAGGGCCTACACCAACGTCGTCGCAGCTCATGGAGGATGAGTAGGTCATCGCCACTGGAACTTTTGGCCTGGCTGAAACTGACGCTAATCTACGCCTGGTATCGGGCGAGGCTCGGTCAGCAGCGAAAGCGTATCCTTGCGCGACTCCTGACACGGAGCCCGAACGAACGGTCCCACTTCCAGAGCGTCACCTAAGATGGTCTCGGTCTTTATCCGCACTTACGAGGGAGACCTTGATTGGCTTAAGTACTGCCTCGCATCGCTGCATCGTAACCTGACCGGCTGGGATGAGATCGTGATCTGCATTCCCGAAGGACAAGAGCACAAGTTGCGGGGACTGGTCACTGATGAGAAGGTGGTCACCTGCCCTGTCTATGCAGACGACTATATCGGCCAGCAAATCTCGAAGTTGCAGGCCCACCGCCACGTCCGGGGCGAACTCGTCCTCTTCGTCGACTCCGACCTTGTCTTCCACCCAGGCGCCCAGGTCGCCAACTACCTCCAGGCGGACAAACCAGTCATCCTGAAGGAGTCGTACGCCCGGCTCGGCGCGCGCCACCCGGAGCTGAATTTCCGCAAGTGGCAGGATGTCGTGAAGCTGGTCTACGGCACGAAGCCGACCTACGAGTACATGCGGAGAGCGCCCCAGCTCTTCCACGCCTCCACCCTCCGTAACTTGGAGGCCTCCTTCCCCGAAATGGAAGCCCATGCCCTGCGACAGCCTTTTCGGCTATTTTCGGAATTCAACGTACTTGGCTACTTCGCCGAACGCAACGAGCCTGGCCGCTACGCGTTCATCGACCTGGAGAAAGAAGCCCTTCCGGCCAGCCAAGCGACGCAACATTGGAGCTGGGGCGGCATCACGCCGGCGGTCTTCGCCGACCTCGTGGCACTCGGCGTCGCCGATTCTGGCGAGCCTCCTGACTACAGCCAACTGCCTCCGCCACCGGCGGTACCGAAACCGCTCAGCCGGTTTCGGCGCTTCCGCCATGCAATCAAGCGCTTCTTCCGCGGCTACTGAATCGCCGCCTCAGCCGCGGCCAAGAAGCAGGTTCTTGACGCGGCGGCGAGCTCGCTTCCAGGCCGAACGGAATTCCATCCAGGCGGTGCGTCGACCACGTTCCTCCGCTTCGGCGGCGCGATGACGGGGGAAGCAAATGATATCCAGCTGCTCATCGGAGAGGCCGAGATCGGCGTAGATATTCTGGCGAGAATACCCTTCGGCATCCAGCCAGGCGAAGAGATCACCGCGGCCGATACCGACGCGCGCCAAGGTCGCATCATTGACCTCGATCACCATGATCGGCTGGAAACGGCGGACGAGGCCGACGGCTCCCTGCAAGGCGCGCAGCTCGAAGCCTTCGCAGTCCATCAGGATGAAATCGACGCGGTCGAGCCCGAGCCCGTCGAGGGCACGGGCCTCCACGGCGCCGGCAGCATCTTCTTCCACGTAGGCCATGCCGATGTTATCGGTGGCGCAGCGTACGCGGCAACGAACGTCCCGTTCAGCGGCCGCGAAAGGGTGGATCACCACTTCCGGATAACGCGCGAGGTTATGCCGGAGGCATTCGAGGGCTTCGCCGTTCGGCTCGATGCAGATGATTCGGCTAGCCTTGCCGACGAAGGCCTTGGCATAGCAACCGATATTGGCGCCCACATTGAGCAGCACATCTCCCTGACGGAACAGCGGCAGGTAGCAGCGTAGCGCAGCCTGGTCGAAATCCAGGCGGCCGTGCTCTTCGACCCAGCGGCCCATGTGGGTGTCCCGGTCGACGATCGCCCAACCTTCCTTCGTCAGCTTCATGCTTGCCAGCATACAGATTCTTCCAACTACTTCAAGAAGTCATGTCCGCCGGCATCCTGTCGGTGGCGATCAGGCATAAGCATTCGAACGGAATTCAGGGCGGTCCGCACGGATGAAGATTAGGTCCATTTGCCAGAGCGCATTGTCCGACGGACGGTACATCACATCGAAAAGATCGGCGCAGCGAAAACCCTGAGCCTCCAGGCGAGAACACAGTTCGGAGAAGCGCACGGCCGATGGGGTAATGTCAAAGTTATAGGCCTCGATGACTAACACGTTAGTGTGTTTCAGGGTCTCCTCAGCCCCAGCCAGAATCGGCATCTCGAAGCCGTGCGTATCCAGCTTAATCAAGAAAGGGGGGCGAAGGCTCCGAGCGGCCACCTGCGAATCAATCGTAATCATTGGGACCGTGGTGCCTCCGCTGCCGAGAGCTGTCGACGAGGCGATGCCGCCAAACGGGTCGGTAGCGTCAAAATAAATGCTTCCCTCCTCCCCGCCTGCTGCAGCGAGCACAAATTCAGCGTTGGCATGCTGGGCGATAAAGGAGCGTAACGCAGGTTCATGCACAGCTTGCGCCTCGACGCAAAGGTAGCGGGCATCTGGATAGTGAGGCAGCAGCGCCTCGCTCCAGCAACCGTTGGACGCACCCACGTCGATGACGCTGTTAACGGCGATATGCCGGGCCTTCAGCCGACGTAGCGCGGACTCGTGGGTCGGCGCATCCAGCGGCGCGGTGGCAGGCTTAGGGCGCTGAAAAAGGCGGGAGAGAAATCGGACTAAAGACATGATTTGCGCAAAGATTCGTTCAGCAACGATGATAGGGCCTTGGAAGGGCCTGGCAAGACCGTCCGCTCCGGCCCGAGGCCGACAGGCAGAGAAACCTTTCGTGCTTCAGCCTTCCCAATCAGCCCCTGCTTGGCCAGCCTAACCCCGACCTAATCCGTCAAGCCGATGAGAATGCCTATCTACTTGCTCACGCCTTGCCTAAACGCTGCCGCCACAATCGATCGGACAATCTGGGCGATCGTCTCGCAGCAAGGCGAAGGCTCGATCCGCTATCACGTACAAGACGGTGGTTCGACCGACGGCACCCTGGAGATCCTAGCGGGGTGGGAACGCCGGATACGCGAGATGCGCGACCTACTCCCGATGCGCGTCGACTTCTCTTATGCATCTGAACGTGACGCAGGCATGTATGATGGGATTTGCGCGGGGTTTCGGCGGATGGAGATCCCGCCCGATGCCCTCATGGGTTGGTGCAACGCCGACGACACGCTTTGGCAAGGAGCTATCGCCTGCCTCCAGGAAATCGACCGGAGCTTCCCGGAAGTGGAATGGGTCATGGGCTGGCCGACCGGGTTCGATGTGTCAGGTCGATGCGAATCGATTGAGAGACAGCCTTTCTTCCCGCGGCAAGTCCTCGCGAACGGGATGGCCGACGGCAGCCACTGGCCCTACCTCCAGCAGGAAAGCACGTTTTGGCGTAAACGACTGTGGGATCGGGTAGGCGGAGTCGATCGAGAGCTGAAGCTGGCGGGCGACTGGGATCTCTGGAGGCGCTTCGCGCAAACGCAGGAGCTGGTCCTCGTCGACCGGCAACTGGGCTCCTTCCACGCGCGTCCAGGTCAGAAGAGTGCCGACGTCGCCGGTTATCGCAGCGAATGCGAACGCCTCCTGCCGACAGCGGAACGTTTGGCCAACTTTGATCGGCTCACCCAAAGTGCCCCGGACTGGAGCGTTCGACGTATCGGCGTTACGCCTACAGGCGAACTCTGGCTACGGCACGACAAGGTCGACCTTAAGCCCTTCGAAAGGCTGAAGGCGAAATTCCGTCCGCGCAAATACCTCCTGCGAAAGCTCATGCAAGGGCATCACGCGGCGCGGCGGCGGGATTAGGCCCTGACACGCAGGCCCACGCCGTCACTTCGCCCGAATATACCAATCGTCGAAGCGCGATAGTTCCTCGTGCTTCCGCCGATATCCGGCCTTCTCAAGAAGCTGGCGGATTTGCTCCCGCATCGGGGTGTGGTTATGTTCGCAAGTAATGACCTTGAAATTGAAGCGGGCGAAATCGAGTTTCTGGAGAATGGCAAATTCGCTGCCTTCCGTGTCGATGGAGAGATAGTCCGGCGCTGCGGGGGCCCCATGCCGATGGAGCAGGTCATTGAGCGAGATGGTGGGCACTTGGTATCTCGTCTTTTCCGACCTGGCCTGCGCATGGCCATCGGATTGGGAAAACTCGCTCAAGGTGGAAAATTCTCCAACCGCGACCTCGTCAAAATCCAATTTCTCGCCCGAGTGCGACCAGACGCAATCGGTCTCGATGGCGCAGGTACGGTTCCTCGTCAGCGATTCATGCCAACAGCGGGCCGGTTCCGCCAGGATTCCCTTCCAGCCGAGCCGCTTCTCCAGGAGCCAGCTGTTGCTGAGCGACTCACCATCCGAAGCGCCGAATTCCACGAAGAATCCGCGGTCTCGACGCTCGCCGAGTTCGGAAAGGACGAAGAGGTCCTGCATCAGCTGCGAACGTGAGAAGCCGACCTGGGCGAGCAGCTCCGCCCGGTGTGGCTCCGGCATCTGGCGTAGGAGACCCGCCAGCAGCTCGAAGCGCTCGGCCTCGCTCAGGCACTCGCCGAAGCCGGCTCGTTCGACGCTGGGGAACGACAAGGCCTTGCGAGCGAGGATACGCTCCGCCCGGTCAGGGCGGAGCCACTCGCGGATGGCCGCCGTCATTCGCTTGTGGAGTTTCATCAAGGCGAAGGCAGACGTGAAGAGACGGAAGCGAGGAGCTGCGACGGCGTCGCACGCGCGATTTCCTGACGCCCGAGTGGCGTCCAGCCACCCATGATGAGAGGCCCGCCCGGCGCGGAGGCTAGGATAAACCCGTCGCAGCTGGTCGTATGATTATCGCAGGCCGAGGAGATTTCGACCAGATAGCCGTGAGACCGCAGCGTCGCCTCGACCGAAGAATGCAGGGCGTCCGAATGCGTGGAGACGAAGACGCGGTCGACCCGATGCGCCGCCAAGGATTCTGCGGCGCCCTCCAGCATCTCCACCTCGAAGCCTTGGATGTCGGAATGCAGGATATCTAAGCGATCCAGCCTGCGGTCGCGCAGGAAAGCGTCTACCTTGAAGCCGCCGCGCCCGACCAGGCCCTGATGGAATTGGCCTTCAAAGTCGTTAGCCCGGAAATTCTCTCGGCCTGCTTCGAGGTTGGCAATGTCAGCCTCGACCATATGGCAAACGGCGTGGGAGCGCTCCTTCTTGAGCCACATGGAGTAGTGCGCCCAGTAGGAGCCCAGCTCAAGCATGACCGGCTTCTCGGCCGACAGGTTAGCCAACATCTGCTGAAAGCAATATTCCTCAAGAGGTTCGTGCACGCCACGGTTGATGACGAGCACATCGCTAAAGTTGCCGTAGTAGGAGCCCGGACCACGGAGCGGCACGCGGTTGCCATTATGCAGTATCACCTTGCCTGCTGGGTCGATGTATCCCGCGGCCGGCACGCGAGCAATAAGCAGGTTGATCGGATCGGAGACGACCTCCCGGAAACGTTCGTCAAAACGCTCCGCCTTGCCGAGGGTGGTTGCGTCAGCGTATGCCTCCATTCCTACCGGTGAAGGCGAAGCGCTGAACAGCTTCCTGATTTTCCTAAAGAGTGGCATGAGTGGTGGGCTTACGGCCTATAAAGAATGTGGCGACGGATATCTGCTATAGGCAAGATAATCGATGATCGTCGGTGCCATTCTGCCTTCCCCTGCCCTGAGTAGTTAGGCTATAGTGCGGACATGTCCCAACGGCCCCTTGGTTTCGGTATCTGGGGAACCGGCATGATCGCCGAGTTCCATGCGAAGGCGCTCGCCGAGATCGCCGGCGTGAAGCTCGTCGCGGCCTATAACCGCTCGCCGGGTAAGGGACGCGATTTCGCGACCAAGCATGGCATCACGTTCGCCGAGACGCCCGAGGCGCTCCTCGCGAACCCCGACGTGGACATCGTCTGCCTCTGCACGCCCAGCGGCGACCACCTCGACCCAGCCCTCGCCTGCGCCAAGGCCGGCAAGCATGTCGTGGTCGAGAAGCCCCTCGAGGTCACCCTCGCCCGCTGCGATGCACTCACCTCCGCCTGCGCCAAAGCCGGCGTGACGGTCGCCGGCATCCTGCCCCGTCGCTTCGGTTCCGGCGCGGTCGCGCTCAAGGCCGCGCTCGAAGCGGGTCGTTTCGGCAAGCTCACCCTCGCCGGCGCGCTCATCCCCTGGTGGCGCACGCAGGCCTATTACGATTCAGCGGCCTGGCGCGGCACCTTCGCCCTCGACGGCGGCGGCGCGGTGATGAACCAAGGCATCCACACGATCGACCTTCTCCTCTGGTTCCTCGGCGCGCCCAAACGCGTCTCCGCCACCGCCGGCCTCGTCGCCCATGACGGTATCGAGGTCGAGGATATCGCCACGGGTTGGATCGAATTCGCCAACGGCTGCCGCGCCACGCTCGCCAGCTCGACGGCCTGCTGGTCCGCGACGGGCTTCCCCGCCGAGATCCGCATCCACGGCACGACTGGCGCCGCAGTCCTCCGCGACGACAAGCTCACCGCC
>CAXNEN010000076.1:0-6701 GCA_964201505.1 Opitutales bacterium | reverse complement strand
AGAACCCAGAACGTTTTCATCGGTATATAGGAAAGAGCTTAGGGCTAGGGAAACGGTCGTCGCCGCCCCCTAAGTATTCCTCACGGGGAAT
Source organism: Opitutales bacterium (assembly GCA_964201505.1). Taxonomy (GTDB): domain Bacteria; phylum Verrucomicrobiota; class Verrucomicrobiia; order Opitutales; family UBA953; genus UBA953. The sequence goes on along the minus strand of CAXNEN010000076.1, from coordinate 6,610 downwards.
GTAGACGTTCGGCCAGTCCGGAGCGCGTATACGGACCACTCGCCCTGGGCGAATGCCTTCGATAATGAGATCCGTTTCCATCATGACTTGGATTCCGCTGCTCCCCAGGGGGGCTACTCCCGGCACCTTGATGACTTCCAGGATGGAGCCTTTGGACGCCATATGTGCCGGGCCATAGGAGCCGTCGGTGTGCTTCAAGGTATCCTCCGCTCCGTTGATCGCCGCCTGGCCGGCTTTCTTGAAATCAGCGTAGAGGGAAGGGTCCATGCCGCCGAAGAGCGTGACGGTCACCTTGGCGCGGCCGAACTTGCCGTACTCGACCTTATCCACGAATGCGGGCATCCAGCGGCTCCGGATCAACGATTGGTGGACTTCGGTTTGGCTGCGGATGGCGCGTTGTGTCGCCGGGTCATCCAGCCAGACGTCCGAGATGTGGTAGCGGACGAAAATGCCATCTGGGCAAGGCTTCCAAATCAAGCCAAGGAGGACGGATTGACCGCCCAGGGATTTCTTGCCGCTGGCAGGCCAGGTGCCTTCGGCGATGAGATCAGCCAGCTTCAGGCTTTCACGTCCGCGCCAGAAGCGTGTCGTGGCGTCGACGGTCAGCTTTTGTTCGGGGGCCTTAACCTCCGCGGCTTCCTTGGATTCGCAGGTGGCGAGGACCAAGCCTTGGTCGTTCTTCATCTCGACCTCTTTGAGTTTCCAGGTTTTTCCTTCGCGCAGGCAAAGGCTGGGTTCGTCCTCGATGAGGATGGCATGATTCTCGAGCGGCAGGGGGTAGTAATGGCTCGGGTTCGTCATAACGGACGAATTCTTCGCATCCGGAGGGAGGAACGCCTTGATGTTCAGGATGGTCCCCAGCGGGATGTCTCTCAGATCAGCGGGCGCCCCGTGATAGCGGACCATGCCGTAGGGGAGTAGGGCGATAGGCGTCGGCGGGCTCCGGAAGAACTCGCTCTTGAATTCGACGCGGAGGCTGCCTCGCCGGGTCGCGTGATCCACGAATACGAGCTCACCTCGGTAAGATACCGCCTTTTCCAGCGGGGGGAACTTGCCGTTCTCGGGACGAAAAGGAACGGCAACTTGTTCTTGGTTCTTCGTTGGCCGCAAAGCCCTGAACCGTCAAAGAGCAAACAACCAAGAACAATGAACAACGAACCAAGAATATCATTAGAGCGACACGACCTTATTGCTGTCGCCGAAACGGTCGATCTCCACGCCCATGCGCTGGGCCATGAGCAGTAGGAGGTTACTCATGTGCGCGTTCGTGTTCACGGGGCGGCTGCAGACCTGGTAGTGCGCCGTGGTGAGTGCGCCATCCTCGCCGAAGGTGTAGCCCTTGAAGGTCGTGGCTTTGCGATTGAAGTCGAGGTGCGAGCCGTGGCGAAGACCGAGGTCCTTGCCGCCGGCGAGCACGAGGGGCAGGTTGGCGTTGCCGTGGCTGTGGCCGTAGGACATCCCGCTGCCGAAGAGCGACATCGTCGAGTCGAGGAGGGGCTTGCCGCCGAAGTCCTTCGTCTCGGCGAGGCGGGTGAGGAAGTAGCTGAACTGCTCGATGGCGAAAGCGTCGTAGTTCGTGAGCTTCTCCATGTAGCCGGCGTCGCCTCCGTGGTGGCTGAGCTGGTGGCGGGATTCGGTGATGCCGATTTCCGGGATCGCGAAGGCGTCGCTTTCACCGCCGAGGCTGAAGGTGGCCACGCGCGTGGTGTCGGTCTGGAAAGCCAGTACCATCAGGTCGTAGACCGTGCGGAAATAGTCGCCGGCCTTGGTAGCCGCGATGTCGCGGTTGGTCCGCTGGCGATCGGCGTCGGCAATCTTCGGCAGAGGGGTGTCGAGCCAGACGTCGGCGCGGCGGGTGCGGATTTCGGCTTCGCGAACGGAGGTGAGGTATTGGTCCATGCGACCTTTATCCTCCGTGCCCATTTTCTTTTCGAGCTGGCGGACTTCCGCGAGGTTGGCGTCGAGCACGCTGCCCTTGCGGCGGAGTTCGCGGCGCTGGGCGGACTTGCCGTTCTTCGGTTCCTCGAACAAGGACGCGAAAATTTCGCTGCAACGGCGCATGGAGGGTAGGCGGACGCCGTCGGCAGTCCAGGCCAGGGAGTCTCCGGTGAGGGCAATCTCCATTGAGCTCGTGCGGGTGTGTTGGGCGGTGACTTCAGCCATCTTCTGGTCGACGGAAATCGTGTTACGGTCCGTGGGGCCGAGTTTGCCGCCGGTCAGCCAAGTGCTGATGCAATTGTGGTGGTGGCTGAGGCTGCCAGCGTGGTACAGGCCGCTGATTGGGGTGATGGACTGGCGGTGCTTCTCGAGCGGCTTGAGCGAGCGGGAGAACTGGTAGTCTGATCCGTCCTTGGTGATCTGGTAGTTGAGCGAGTGGACGCCGTTGGCGAGGTAGATGAAAGCGCTGCGCTTGGGCGTGGCGGTCATCTTCTCCGAGGCGCGGAGCGGAATCATGCACTCCAACATGGGGAGGGAGATGAGCGCGCCCATCGCGCGGAGGGCGTGACGGCGGTCGATGAGCCAGGATTGGGAGAGGTAGTGGGCCATGGGTGTGTGGGTTGTTTTTGGTTAAGGGGAGGTTGTTAAGTAAAGTTCTTAGTTCTTCGTGCTTGGTGCTTGGTTCTTTGGCCGGGGAGCGAGGTCTTTGGTTTTGGATGGGTTGCCGTTTGCCTGACTAGGAACTATGAACAATGAACGATGAACATGACTCATCGCTTCTGAAGGAGTTCGGATGTGGCAACGGCTTTCACGATGTCCTTGATGCGGTAGTCGTGCTTCTTGGCTTCGTTGGCGATGGCGTTGATATCGTCTTTATCATCAAATGTGAGCACCCGGCGGAGGGCGTAGGTGCAGAGGTGTTCGATGAAGGCTTTCGCGACGGCATCGCGGTCGGCAAGGAGCAGCTGCTTGAATGCCACGGAGTCCTTGAAGGCGCGGCCGTCTGGCATTTCGCCCGCTGAGATAATCGTCGGGTCGGCGCCGAGGCCGGCCGGAACTTTTTCCTGGGTGCGCCACTGCCCGATAGCGTCATAGTTATCCCAGGCGAAGCCGAGGGGGTCGATCTTGGCGTGGCAGGCGGCGCAGTTCGGGTTCGTGGAGTGCGCCGTCAGCTTATCCCGCAAGGAGGCCTTAGGGCTTTGCGCCGTAGGGGGTTCGATCGCTGGTACGTTGGCGGGCGGGGGAGGGGGCGTCTTACCGAAGATCGTCTCGCTGAGCCAGACGCCGCGGTGGATTGGTCGATGGCGGGTGCCGTCGGACGTCAGGCCCAGGACCGCGCCCATGGTAAGCAGGCCGCCACGGTGGTCGGTCGGCTTGAGTGCGACGCGCTGGAAGCCTTCGGTCTTCGGCTCGGGTAGTCCGTAGAAGTCGCAGAGGCGACTGTTGGCCATCGTCCAATCGGAGGCGAGGAGGGCGTCCACGGAAAGGTTCTTCACGAACATCTCGCGGAAGTATTCGATGACCTCGCCGCGCATGCTCGTTTCGAGCCAGGAGTCATAGTTAGGATATAACTTCTTGTCGGGCGGGAACATGCCGACGCGGTGGAGTTGGAGCCACTGACGGGCGAAATCGTCGACGAAGCGGCTGGTGCGATCATCGGTGAGCAGGCGGTCGACCTGCTTGCGCAGGTCGTCACCCTTGAGTTTGCCGCCTTGGGCCGCCGACAAGAGGGCGTCGTCTGGCATCGAACTCCAGAGGAGATAGGAGAGGCGCGAGGCGAGTTCCCAGTCCGTGAGTTTCTCGCGGGCCTTCGGGTCGCCTTCGACGACGTAGATGAAATTACGCGAAGTCAGTACGCCCTGCAGGGCGATGCGGTAGGCCTCGGCGGGCTTCTCGCCTGCGCCACGCTCAGAAGCGAAGGACTTGAGGTACTGCGCCACTTCTTCACCGGCGACCGGACGGCGCCAGGCGCGTTCGGCGAACTTGCGTAGCTGCTCGGCGACCACTTCGGGCGGGGCGTCATCGGCGGGGAGCAGCCCTTCGCGGCGGGCCTTCTCGGCTGGAGTCAGCAGCGGACCTTCCCACTCAATCCAGTCGATGAGTACCGTGGAGAAGATGCCATTGCCCTTGTCGTCGAACATCTGCGGGGCGTTCGTATTCAGAAGCTGGCGTTCGCTGCTGTGGGTGAAGAGGTAGTTGCCAGAGTTGAGGGCGTTCCGGAACGCCGCGCCGCCCCGGCGGTCAACAACATCGGTGGCCACCACGCTGAAGTGCAGCTGCGCTGGCATATCCAGATAGACATCAAATTCGTAGATCTTGGGGCTATCTTCCGGTGCATTGATGTCGAACTCGATGAGGCTGGCGACGGTCTCCTCGCCGGTCACCTTACCGATGCTCAGGTGAGCGGGCTGGCCGCCTAGAGGGCGAATGCCGCTGGCCTTCAGGCGCATGCGATAAAGGCCGCTATGTTCTGGTCCCACCTTACCGAACCAATTGGGCGAAAGAGCGTTGGCGACGTTGCCGGGGTAGAGGAGCTGGCGGAGGGGGCGTTTGATGCCGAATTGGTCCATCGCCGCCTGTGCGGCCTTGAGGTCGCCGTAGCGCATCTCGGCCGCGGTCTTAAGCACCTTGCGGGTTTCGCCCAGCTTGGTGGGGAAGGCCCGGTCGAGGACGGTTTCGGCGGCGCGGTAATAGCGATCCACGTGCGAAGGCGAAAGCGAGAGGGCGGAGCCGATGCGCTCGAAGCCATGCCAGAGGGAGTCTTCATTCAGGCCGCCCGGAATGGTGGGGTTATAGCGAGCGCCGAGCAAATCGTAGACGGTGTTCTGATATTCCTTCCGGCTCAGACGATAGTGGGACACGGATGGACGCGCGGCCATACGTGCGGCGCGACCTTCCTTCAGGGCGCCGTCCAGGCTGGTGACGAAGGCGGCAATCTCCGCCTGAGTCGGCTTGGGTTCCTTGTCCTTCTTCGGAGGCATCTCGCCGCTGTTCACGTTTTCCATGGCTTCGGCCCAATGGTGGGTGTCGGCACCGAGTTTAAAATCGCGCGAGAGCTTGTCGAAGCGGAGGTCGCCTTTTTCCTTATCGGGTCCGTGGCAACGGGCGCAGTGCTTCTGAATGAAAGCATCGTAGGGCTCCGCCGCACCAGCGATGCCGGTCAGGCCGAGGCTTAGGACCAGCAAAGCAAAGGCTTTGGAGAGATGGCCGGGGGAGGGCATGTTGCAGGACAAAGGGGGAATGGGCGTTGGGGGCGGACGCTATGGGTACTTATGGGACTGCGTTTTGAGGGGGCAAGTTCCCAATTAAACCGAAAAATCCGGCTATTTTAGGCTAGGATGGGCTTGATGACGTGGCCGTGGACGTCGGTCAGGCGACGTTCGACGCCGTTGTTGTAAAAGCTCAGCCGTTCGTGATCGAGGCCGAGTAGGTGCAGGATTGTGGCGTGGAGGTCGTAGATGGTCGTGACGTCCTTGACCGCCATGTGGCCGAAGTCGTCGGTCGCCCCGTGGCTGTAGCCGGACTTCACGCCGGCGCCGGCAAGCCAGACGGTGAATCCCTTCGGGTTATGGTCGCGGCCGTTGGCGCCTTTCTGGAAGGTGGGCATGCGGCCAAACTCGGTCACGAAAGCCACGAGCGTGTCTTTGAGCAGCCCGCGGGCTTTGAGGTCCTTGAGAAGCGCCGCGGCAGGCTGGTCGAGGATGGGGGCGTGCACCGCGTATTGGCTGACGATGCTCTTGTGGCCGTCCCAGTTGCCGACGCCTTCGCCCATGGCGTAGGAGCCGTTGAAGAGCTGCACGAAGCGGACGCCCTTCTCGAGCAGGCGTCGGGCAAGAATGCAGTTCTTGGCGAAGCCGGCCTTGTTGACGTTGGTGTCGTCAGCGCCGTACAGGGCGCGGGTCGCAGGCGATTCGCCGGAGAGGTCGGAGAGTTCGGCGGCGTTGAGCTGCATGCGGGCTGCGAGCTCATAGGATGAGATGCGGGCCGACAGGTCGGAGTCCCCTGGGTTCTTTTCAAGGTGCTGGTCATTAAGCCGACGAAGGTATTCGCGCGTCGCGCGGTCGGCCTCGGGCGTAATCTCGGCTGGGCGGGCGAGATTAGGGATAGCGCGTTGGGCGCTGAAAGCCGTGCCCTGGAAGGAGGCTGGTAGGAACGCGCTGTTCCAATGACGGGGACCGTTCTGGGGGACGCCGCGCGGATCCGGAATGGCCACGAAGGCGGGGAGATTCTGGTTCTCGCTGCCCAGGGCGTAGGTCACCCAAGAGCCCATGCTCGGGAAGCCATCAAGCGTGAAGCCCGTGCCCATCTGGCTCTCGGCGGGGCCGTGGGTGTTCGACTTCCCGGTCATCGAGTGGATGAAGCACATCTCATCGGCCATCTCGGCGAGGTTTGGCAGGAGGTCGCTGACCATCTTGCCGGATTGTCCGCGCGGCTTGAACTCGGCAATCGGCTTGACGAGGTTGCCGTTGGCGCCCTGGAAGGTGACCAAGCCCTCACTTCCCGGCATCGGGGTGTCGTGCCGCTTGATGAGCTCGGGCTTGTAATCGAAGGTGTCGACGTGGCTGAGCGCACCAGAGCAGAAGATGACGAGGACGCGCTTGGCCTTGGCTTCCTTGTGCGGCGGACGCGGGGAGAAGGGATTAGCCGGGTCGATCGGCGGGCGGAGGGGCGT
>CAXNEN010000075.1:0-6719 GCA_964201505.1 Opitutales bacterium | reverse complement strand
GCTCGGAGACCGACGACAGTTTTACCTGCGGCGTCTCTGTGAGGTCGGCGCGCTTGGCCGAGGCGTCATCCATATAGAAGACCATCGTGCCTGGCTTGATGCCCGCTTCGACCGGCGCGGTCATCGGGATCTTGTTCGAGTCGATGTAGCGGAAGAGCTTCATGAATAGCCCATTGTCAGCCGCGAAATAATCCGTCGACGACTCCGTGCGCATCCAGCGAGCCGCGGGCAAGGTCTTGAGTTCGAGGTCGCCGGGCGACGTACGAGGATAGGCTTCGGCCACAGCGAAAAGGCTGGAGGCGGATGCGGCGATGGCGAGAGCAACCCAGAGGAACATCTTCATAAGGTCATTAAACGGCCTGCCGCCACGGTTCCAATCCCCGATTCCTGTGACCGACCTTGCCACGGCCACGGGACTTCCTTTTGTCATGTCATGGGCGAAACGAACGAAAAGACCACCTTAGCCTCCCGCCTAGGTCACAACTTCCTGACGGGGCTGTTCCTGCTCATGCCGATCGGCCTGACGCTCTACGTGGTCTCGGTGTTACTCGACCTGATGGGCAAGTTCATCCAGCCGGCGATCGAGTTCGGCTTGGCGTGGCTCTGGCATAACGCGAAGCTCCCCGTGCCCGACTTCACGGTCGGCCTCTACCGCCAGCTCGTGGTGGTGTCGTCCGCCTTGGTGATGATTTTCATCCTGATCTTCGTTGGCTACCTCTCGAAGCGTCTCTTCGGCAAGCTCCTGCATCGCTGGTTCGGCGCCGTGCTCGAACGCATCCCGGGCCTCGGCGCCCTCTACGGCACCATCCGCCAAATGGTCGACGCCCTCAGCGGCCGCAACAAGGACACCTTCCGCCGCGTGGTGATGGTCGAGTTCCCCCGCCCGGGTATGTGGTCCATCGCTTTCGTGACCCATGAGCAACCAACGGTCTTCAGCGAAGCCATCGGCAAACAGGTCGTGAACGTCTTTATCCCAGCCGCGCCCGCGCCCACCACCGGTGTCATCCTGCACCTCTCTCCCGAGGAAGTCCGTGAGACGAAACTGACCGTCGGCGAAGCCCTCGGCCTGCTGATGAGCTTCGGCTCCGTCGTCCCTAAGCCGGAAAGCAAGGAGTAGGCCGGATGTCCGCGTCGAGCCTCCGCTGCCTGGTGCTGGGTCGCGATCCCTCCGGGGAATCGCATTCCCTGCTCACGCTGCTCGAGCCCGCCGAAGGTATTGTCCGCTGCCTAATCCGCACCCAACGCGGCAACAGTACGACGCTGCCCGACCTCTTCGACGAAGGCGAAGTGAGCCTCGAGCGCGCCAAGGACGGCGGTATCCGCTTCGTCCGCGACTACCGCCTACTAACCCGCCGCGCCGGCCTCGCCCGCGACCACCGCACACTCGAGCGCGCCTGCCGCCTTGCCTCGATGCTGCGCAAGAACCCGCCGCCGCCCGAATCGGCCGAGGTCTGCTACCGCATCGCGCTCGAAACCTTCGACGCGATGGCCGCGCGCCCGCGCGCCGACTGCGCCTATTTCAAGAGCCTCTGGCTGATTCTCAAGGACGGTGGCTGGGGTGTGCATGAGCAGTGGTTCACGCGCCTCGGCGCCCGCCAAGCCCACGCAGCGGCGATCCTCGGCCAGCCGCTCGATGGGCAGACAACCGACGAAGAGACCGTCACGAAGCTCGCCATCGATCTCGAACGCTGGGCCGCCGGCGAAGCTCACTACGTCCTGCCCTGATGCGCATCGATATTAAGGCGAAGCGCGTCGAGCTGAGCGCGCAGGAGTTCGCGACCTTCCGACCCGGGCCAGGCGCGGGCGCCGGCGGCGCTCCTTGGCGCGCCGAAGCGGGCCGCCAATGGCACGAGACCATGCGCAAGGTCGCCGAAGCCGAAGGCCAGGGCTGGCAGTTCGAACGGACAATCGCCTGTGAAGTTGGCGCCCTCGGTTGGACCATCGCCATCACCGGCCGCGCCGACCAGTGGCTGGAGACGGCCAATGAGGTCCGCATCCGTGAAATCAAAACGATCAGCCTGAAGCTCCCGCGCAAACCGGAGTTCCTCGTCGGACGCTTTGCCCACCACTTCCTGCAGCTCGCGGCCTATTGCCACGCGGCCCGTCTGGCTTCCGGCGCCCGCGAGGTAAAAGGCGAACTGATCTTCATCGACCCGGCCGACGGCACGCGCCAGCCAGTCGCCCTGCCCCGCTCCGCCGAAGCCGACCTACTCGAACAGGCGGAAACGGTCGCCGCGCACGCCGAGAACCGCCGCGCGAGCCACGCGCGACTGCTTAATCTGCCCGACCGGCTGCCCTTCAAGGAACCGCGACCGGAATGGCTGCAATGCTGCGCCGACCTCGACCAGGCCGGCCTCGATTCGCCCACGCGCCTGCTCGTCGCGCCGACCGGTTTTGGCAAAACCTCTGCGGCCTTGCGCCACGGCCTCGGCCTCCTCCGCGGTGGCCGCGCAGGACGCCTGCTCTACCTCACCGGCAAGGGCACTGGCCAGATTCAGGTCCTCTCCGAACTCCGCCGACTCGCCCGCAGTAACGAACTGCGCGCTGTACTCCTCCGCCCGCGCTCTGAACACGAGGTGGAAGGCATCACCGATGACCCCGAGCAGATCCGGCGCAACTGGGCCAACGCAAAGATCGACCCGCAGCATCTCCTCGAGGAAGCCGCCGATCTCCGCCGTGTCCGCGAGATTGGCCGCATCGCGGGCGTCCCGCCGTGGGATATCACCAAGGCGATGCTCGCGCACGCCGACGTCGTCATCTGCGACTACAACTATGTCTTCTCGCCCCGCAACCGCGCGGCCCTCGAGACCGTGCCCGGGTGGGATATCCATGATACGGTGTTGATCGTAGACGAAGCCCACAACCTGCCGGAACGCGCGGCCGAATGCCTCTCGCTGCGCGACGATGAGCAGGCGGCGGCTGACTTCGCCTTCACGCTCACACGTTTCCGCGCGCCGGAAGCCTGGTGCCAGACCGCCCAGATGTGGGCCGACTTCCTCCATCGCCTGCCCAAGGCCGACGCGATTTCGCCGGACGACCGCATCGAGGCGATGGCCATCGCGGAACGGATGTCGGTGCTCGCCGCCGAACCCCCGTTCAATACCGACGACCTCCTGGACGCCGCTAAGCAGGCCGTCTGGAACGCCGCCACGTGGTCCGAGCGCCTCGAAGCCGCCGACCTCGGCTGGCTCCTCTGGTCACCGCGACCCGGCCTACTTAGCTTAGATTGCCTTTCCGCCGCCAAGGCCACCGGCGAACGCCTTCGTGCCTTTGGCCACGCGTTGCTGATGACTGCGACGCCGGGCCCGAGCGGCTCGCTCGCGGCTGACTGCGGCCTCGACCCGGATAATCTCGTGGTGGTCAACGCCCTCGCGCCGTGGCGCCAAGGCGCTTACACCGTCGCGATCGATGGACGTGTGGATACGCGCCGCAAGACCCGCGAAGGCCATATGGCTCGGACTGGCGCCGCCCTACTCCGTCTCTCGCAGGAAGGTGCGGTGGCGGCCTTCTTCCCTTCTTACAAATATGCCGAGGCCGCGGTGAAGGAAGTGCGCGACCTCGACCCGAAAGCCGACGTCGCCGTCCAACCCCGCGGGCTGGGCCCTGAAGGCACGGCGCGCTTCGTCGAGGATTCGCTTAACCGCTATACCATCCTCTGCCTCATCCTCGGCGGCTCGCTCGGCGAAGGCGTCGATATGCTGGGTGGTCGTATCCGCTCGGCGGTGGTGATTGGTCCGGCACTCCCTGAGGTCAATGCCCTCCAAGAAGCCCGCCGCAAGATGTTCGTCGAAGCGGGCGCCGAAGACGCGTTCTCGTTGGCCTACGTCCGCCCCGGCATGCGCAAGGTCAACCAAGCGCTCGGCCGACTCGTCCGTGCGCCCGGCCACTCGGCGCGCGTGCTCCTGCACTGCCGACGTTTCGCCGACGAGACGTATCGCAGCCTGCTTTCGACCGAATACGGTGACCCGCAGGTACTGACCGACGACGAAGAATTCGTGCGCTGGTCGACCCGGAGCTAATCAGACGCGGCTGATAACGCGGCTGGCCGGATAACGGATCTTCTTCATCCCGGCATACTTATCTTCCGCAGAGCGGTAGCCGACGGCGCACGCGACGACGACCTCATAGCCGCTACCGTTGAGCCCGAGGATCCCGTCGTAGGCGACGGAGTCGATACCTTCGAGCGGGCAGGTATCTACAGCGAGTGCCGCGGCCGCCCCCATGAGCTGGCCGAGGGCAATATAAACCTGACGGGCCGCCCATTCTTTCTGGCCGACGGCATCTTTACCCTTCACCACGCCACCGAGCATCATCTGGCGGTAGGGTTCAAGTTTCGAAGCATCGGCGCCACGCTCACTGACCATCTGGTGGAAGAAATCGTTCACGTCCTTCTCCGTGATTTCGGTACGCCGGGCGAACACGACGAGATGCGAAGCATCGGTGACCTGCGACTGATTCCACGAAACCGGACGAAGCTGAGCGCGAACCGCCGGATCAGAGATGATGAAGAACTTCCAGGGCTGGAGGCCGTAGGACGAAGGCGTCAGCCGAAGCGACTCTTCAAGCGCAGCCCAAGTGGCGTCCGGAAGCTTGCGGGTATCGAAGGCCTTGGTGGCGTAGCGCCATTCAAGGGAAGCGAGAAGTTGGGCAGGCGTCAGGGTGGCGTTCATGTCATTCCCAGACAACACCGCCCCGCCCGCTTGTCAAATCAGGCGGGCGTAAGTACGCCGCCGGAGAGCACAAAGCGGCGGGTGGCCCGCTCAGCAAACTCACGGCTGTGCGTGACGAGGATCAGGGCCGCGCCGCGCTCGGCGACGACGCCCAATAGGAGGTCCATGATCTCGGCGCCTGTGCGCTCGTCGAGATTACCGGTCGGTTCGTCGGCGAGGATGACCGAGGGGCGATTAACCAAGGCGCGGGCGATGGCGACACGCTGACATTCACCGCCGGAAAGTTTCGAAGGGAGATGCTCCAGACGCGCGCCCAGCCCGACCTGCGTTAGTAAGGAGCGGGCCGCCGCGGTCGCGGAAACCGCAGGCACGCCGGCGATGCTCGCGGCGAGCGCGACGTTCTCCAAAGCGGTAAGCTCAGGCATGAGCTGGTAATTTTGAAAGACGAAGCCGACACCACGGCCGAGCGACGTGCGCGGGGCGACCAGACCAGAACCCGGCACAAGGATAAGGACTTCACCAGAGTCCGGCTGATCAAGACCGCCGAGTAACTGCAGCAGTGTCGTCTTACCCGAGCCAGAGGAACCGCGAATCGAGACGGACTCGCCCGCCAATATCTCGAGCGAGACATCGGTCAGCACCGGCAGAGGACCCGCCGGCGAAGCGAAGGCCTTGGCGAGGCCGCGGGCTTGCAGGACGATGTCAGGCATCGCGCATGGCCTCCGAGGGTTTGCGACCGGCGGCCCAGAGCGCGGGCACCAGGCCAGCGATCGCCGTGGTCAGTAAGGTAAACGCCGAAGCGATGACGAAATCCGAGGCGTCGTAATAGAGCGGGACCTTCGAGAACAGATAAATATTGGCCACCATGTCGCCGCCGCCGAAGAGGCGATTAATCATGCTCAGGATACCGTCACGGAAGGCGAGGATCGTCCAGGTGAGCCCGAAGCCAAGGAGCGTACCGAGCGCGCCGATGAGTAGTCCTTGCAGGCCGAAGAGCGCGACAATCTGCCAGCGCGCGGCGCCGAGCGAGGCGAGCACGCCGACCTCACGCGAGCGACGAATCACCGCCGAGAAAAGCGTGCTGCCGATGGAGAACGAGGCGACGAGCGTGATGATGAACATCAGGAAGAAGAGCATCGTCTTCTCGAAGCGGATGGCCGCGAGGAAGTCCTTCTTGATATCCTGCCAAGGGCGGAAACGCAGTTCAGGCTGGCCGACCGCAAGGCGGCCGGCGGTCGCCTCGGCGAGCGAAGGGTCTTTCAGCCGCAACGTGAGGCCGTGGGCGCGCGGGCCGAGGTTCCAGATTTCACGGAACCGGCGCAGCGGGATGAGCGCGGCGGCGTTATCGACCTCGGTGAAGCCAGTGACGATCACCGCACATACCTCAAACTCGGCCGGCAGCGGGGCCTTGCCCTTCTCGGCGCGCTCGGCCATCGCGGGCGACCAGATCTCGATGCGATCGCCAACGCGCACGCGCAGGGCACGCGCGAGACCGGCGCCCAGGATGATGCGGCCGTCGTCGAGGTCATCGAAGCTACCGCCATGGACGTACTTGCGGGCCGGCTGGGCGGGGTCGGTCGGATCGATACCGCGCACCTGGGCGATGCCGGAGAAGTCTCCATTGCGCGCGAGCGCTGGGCCTTCAGCATAGGGGGAAGCGGAGAAGACCTCTGGGCTAGCGGCGAGTTGCTTCGCGAGCGCTTCAGGTCGCTCGATGGGCGCGGCGCCAGTGACCTGGCAGTCGCCGAAGGATTCGCGAATGCGTAGGCGATGTTCTTCGCCGAAGCCGTTCATCACCGTCTGCACGATGAGCAACGAAGCCACGCCGAGGCCTACGCCGAGGATCGACACCGTCGCGAACGCCGGGAAGCGCTTACCAGGAGGAAAGAGCTGGCGGAGCGCGAGATGGAGGAACCAGGGCAAGGGAAAGGACTCAGGCCTGCGCTTCGGGCGCAAGCGTCGGGAACAGGATGACGTCGCGGATATTGGCTGCGCCGGTCAGCAGAATCACCAGTCGGTCGATACCGATGCCGAGGCCGCCCGCAGGAG
>CAXNEN010000074.1:0-6801 GCA_964201505.1 Opitutales bacterium | reverse complement strand
GTTAATTTCGCCCCCGAAAAGGGCTCCGTCGAGATCCGCGAGATCGCCCGACCCGTCATCGGTGAAGAAGACGTCCTGCTCGAAGTCGCCAACGTTGGCGTCTGCGGCAGCGACCTCCACCAGTGGACCTCCGACCATTCTTGGCCGGTCAACTACCCGGTCGTCCTCGGCCACGAATTCGCCGGCCGTATCGTCGAGCTGGGTAAGAAAGTCGAAGGCTGGAAGGAAGGCGACCGCGTGGTCAGCGAGACCGCCGCGATCATTTCGGCGAACAACCCGATGAGCCGCCGCGGGCTCTACAACCTCGACCCGACCCGCAAAGGCTTCGGCTACGGCGTCAACGGCGCGATGACCAAGTACGTCCGCGTCCCGCAGCGCATCCTGCACGCGGTGCCGGACGCCCTCCCCTTCGAACAGGCCTGCCTCACCGAGCCTTGCTGCGTCGCCTACAACGCCGTCGTGAAGAACGCCCGCATCGAACCCGGCGACCGCGTAGTCGTCCTCGGACCCGGCACGATCGGCATCCTCTGCGCGGCGATGGCCAAGCAGTGCGGCGCCGAAGTCGCCATCGTCGGCCTCCCTCAGGACGCGCATCGTCTCGCCATCGCGAAGCAGTATGGCTGCGAAGTCATCATCGGGGACGCCAAGCCGTGGGCCCAGCAGCGCGACGGCCTCGGTTGCGACGGCGTGATCGACGCTGCCGGCGCCTCCGCGACCTTGAAGATCGCGCTCGATATCGTCCGCCCTGCCGGCTGGGTCAGCAAGGTCGGCTGGGGGCCGCAACCGCTCGGCTTCAACCTCGATCCGCTGGTGCAGAAGAATATCACGCTCCAGGGCAGCTTCAGCCACAACTGGCCCATCTGGGAGCGCGTCATCGCTCTCATGGCTAGCGGCCAGTTCGACGTCCGTCCGATCATTGGCGGCGTTTGGCCCATCACTGACTGGCACACCGCCTTTGAGAAGATGCACAAGGGTGAAGTTGTGAAATCCGTCCTCAAACCTGTCTGACCATGCGCCTGAAAGATAAAGTCATCCTCATCACCGGCAGCACGACCGGCATCGGCAAGGCCATCGCCAAGCGCTGCGTGCGCGAAGGCGCCAAGGTGGTCATCCACGGGCTCGAGAAGGATCTCGCCGAGGCCACGCTCGCTGAGATCGGCGCGGCCAACGGCGTCATCCATATCGAAGACCTGACCTCGCCCGGCTGCCCGCAACGCCTGGTCGACCTCGCGGTAAAAACCTTCGGCAAGCTCGATGGGCTGGTGAACAACGCGGCCGTCATCGCGCAGGGCAATATCCAGACGACTGACGCGGCCTTCTTCCACAAGATGCTCGCGGTGAATACGGTCATCCCGTTCCTGCTTATCCAGGCCGCCCTACCCCACCTATCCAAAGCCCACGGCGCGGTGCTCAATATCGGTAGCGTCAATGCCTACTCGGGCGAACCCAACCTCCTCCCCTATAGCGTCTCGAAGGGCGCCCTGACGACCCTGACCCGCAATCTCGGCGATACGCTTCATCGCCTCAACGGCGTACGCGTCAACCAGATCAACCCGGGCTGGGTGCTCACGGAGAACGAAGCCAAGCGTAAGAAGGAGCACGGCCTCAAGGACGACTGGTATGCCGACCTGCCGCGCGTCTATGCGCCTTCGGGTCGACTGATCACGCCCGACGAAATCGCCGTGGCCGCTATCTATTGGCTCGCCGACGAGGCCGGCCCGATTAGCGGTTCAGTCGTCGAACTGGAACAGCATCCCTTCATCGGCCGCAACCCGCCGAAGGACCCGGAAACCCTGCCAGGACAGAAAGCCTGACCATGCCGAAGATCGCCGCCTTCCCGAAGGCCTACATGCATGCCCTCTGCAAAGACGGCACGATGAAGCTCTCCGAGTGGTTTACGCTCGCCGCCACCCTCGACGTCCAGGGCCTGGAATTCTACGCGGGCTTCCTCGAGATGTCCGACGAGTCCAACTGGCCGGTCTTCCGCCGTCAGGTCGCCGACCTCGGGATGTCCATCCCGATGATGTGTTGCTCGCCCGACTTCACGCATCCGGACAAGGCCTTCCGCGACGCCGAGATCGCCAAACAGAAGCGCTGGATTGACATGACCCACGCGCTCGGCGGCTCCTACTGCCGAGTCCTCAGCGGCCAGCGTCGCCCCGAACTCACCGACGCCGAGGGAGTGCGTCTTGCGGCTGAGAGCATCATCGCCTGCATCCCTTATGCCAAGGAACGCGGCGTCACGCTCATCCTCGAGAACCACTACAAGGACGATTTTTGGATGTACCCCGAGTTCGCCCAGAAGATGGATGTCTTCTGCGCCCTCGTGAACGCCCTGCCCTCCGACGGCTTCGGCGTGAACTACGACCCCAGCAACGCCACCATCGCCGGCGACGACCCCATCGCACTGCTCAAGCGTGTCTCGCACCGCGTCGTGACCATGCATGCCTCGGACCGTTATCTGATCGAAGGCACCCTCGATGACCTCCGAAAGGAAGAAGGCGGCGCCGCCGGCTACGCCAAGCGCCTCAGCCACGGCGAAATCGGCAAGGGCCTCAACGACTACGACGCCATCTTCACCGAGCTCAAGCGCGTCGGCTTCGACGGCTGGATCAGCATCGAGGACGGCGTCGACGGCATCGAACAGCTCCGCCGCAGCGCCGACTTCCTCAAGCGCAAGACCGCCCAATACTGGGGCTGAAGTTTCATGAGCGATCGTCGCACTTTCCTCAAATCCGCGTTGCTCGCCTCGGCCCTACCCCTGGGCGCTGACGCGGCGGTCACCCGCAAGGCAGACCGTAAGGTCATCCATACCGATGTCCTTGTGGTCGGCGGAGGCTGCGCCGGCAGCGCCGCGGCCATCGCGGCCTCCCGGGCTGGCGCCAAGACGCTCCTGGTCGAGAAAGCCCCTTTCGCCGGCGGCATCGTCACCAGCGTCGGGCTCCCGTACTTCGATGGCATCGCCGATATCACGACAAAACGCGTCGTCGTCCGTGGCATCGCCCTCGAACTGCTGGCGAAATCCGGCGTCTGCGCACCCGACGCCCAGAAGATCGTCAGCCATAACCCGACCATCCCGAACACCTTTGAGTTCAAACTCCTGCTCGACCGGCTTTTCAAAGAACAGCAAGGCCGGCTCGACGTGCTCTACAATTCATTCGTCTGCGAGGCTAAGGCTTCGGACGGACGTATCAATGAGGTCACTTTGGCCAACAAGGACGGACTGGTGACGGTGAAGCCGAAAGTAGTCATCGATTGCTCGGGCGACGCCGACGTGGCCGCCTGGGCGGGAGCGCCCTTCGAACAAAGCAGCGAAGTTCAACCGCTGACCCTCCACTTCCGCATCGGCAATGTGGAGCGTACGCCCGACATCACCAAGCTCTGCCGCGAAGCCCTCAAGCAAGCCCAGGCCGCGGGCGAGCTGCCCTATTACTACGGTCCGGGCGTGATGTTCTTGTTCGCCAAGAACGAGGTTTACATCCACGGCATCCGCGTCCCAGCCAATCCGACCGACGCCGCTGACCTGTCCCGCGCCGAGATCCAAGGTCGTGCTGACGCCCACGCAATGTTCCGTGCATGGAAGCAGCAAGTGCCCAACTTCAAGGACGCCTACTTCATCGAAGCGTATCCTTGGATTGGCGTCCGTGAATCACGTCGCGTCATCGGCCAGCACGTCCTCAGCGAAGACGACCTCATGAAAGGCCGTCGCTTCGACGATGCCATCGCGACAGGCTGCTGGTATCTCGATATCCATCCCAATAAGACGACCACGGGAGGTGCCAACGACTTCGACCCTAGGAAGGTGCAGCCTGAGCCCTACGACATCCCTTATCGCTCCCTGCTTCCCCAGAAGCTGACCAACCTCCTCGTCGCCGGCCGTTGCCATAGCGCCACCCGTGGCGCCCATGCTTCGACCCGTGTGACCGTCACCGCCATGGCCATGGGTGAAGCCGCCGGCGTCGCCGCCGCCCTGTCAATCACCACGAAGACCGAGGTAGGACTACTCAACGGACAAAAAGTGCGCGAAGCGCTCGCCAAGGTCGGCGGCGGCCCGTTCACTGAGTGACATGAATCCGGAAATCGTCCGCCCTAACATCGTCGGCCTCGGCGAAGTGCTATGGGACGTCTTTCCGGACGCGGCCCACTTCGGCGGCGCTCCGGCGAACTTCGCCTGCCATGCGGCCGGCCTCGGCGGGGATGCCTGGGTGGTCAGCGCGGTCGGCCGGGATAAGCTGGGCGACGACGCCCTGGCCTCCCTTTCGGCCAAGAACGTCCACACCCTGCTCCTCCAGCGAAATGAACGCCCGACCGGAACGGTCACGGTGACCCTCGATGCGACCAAGCAGGCGAGCTACGTCTTCGGCGCCGATCCCGCCTGGGATCACATCGCCTGGAATGCTTCGCTGGCCCTGCTGGCCAAGAAGTGCCAAGCCGTCTGCTTCGGCTCCCTCGCCCAGCGCGCCCCGGAAAGCCGGCGTACAGTCCGCGAGTTCCTCGAGAACACCTCCGCCGACTGCCTCCGCATCTTCGATGTCAATCTGCGTCAGAACTTCTATTCCCGCGAAGTCATCGAGTCCTCCTTGGGCTTCGCCAACGTCTTCAAGATGAACAACGACGAAGTCCCCGTGGTCGCCGACCTGCTCGGACTCCCCAAGGACGAGAAAGCCTTCGTGCTCGCCGTCGCCCAGCGCTTCGACCTGCACACCGTCGCCCTGACCCGCGGTGCCACCGGCTCGCTTGTCTGGCATAAGGGCCAATACGACGAGAAGACCGCCCCCAAGGTCGCCGTCGTGGACACCGTCGGCGCCGGAGACTCCTTCACCGCCGCCTTGGCCATCAGCCTGCTCCGCGGCGAAGACCTTCCCCTCGTCCATCAGCGCGCCGTCGACGTCGCCGCCTTCGTCTGCACGAAAGCAGGGGCAACGCCGGAGTTGTTACCGGAGTTTAAACGATAGGTGGTAGCGGTTGGCGGATGGGAAAGACATATTTCAGGTGCAGGCTGAGGTAGGGACGTGATTGCCATCACGTCCGTGGGCGGACGGACATCATAAAGGTCGGTGATCCTGCCCGGCTCGACGTACGCTCGGATGCGAACGGCGGTCATGGCAATGACCGCCCTACCCATGTCAGGTGGTAGCGGTTGGCGGTTAGCGGTTAGGCAGAAAAAGAGATCACCATTCTCAGTTAGCGGGTGGCAGGTGACAGGGAGGCATACTATCCGGTCTCCCTTTGAGTTACTTTCTCATCCTAACCGCTAACCGCCATTACCAGTTGTACCGAATCGTATAAGTCACCGTTTTCTCTTCGTCAGGCTTGAGGGGGACGCGGAACTCGAAGGTGGTGGCGTCTTTCTTGTCGTGCGGCTGGCTCTGGGCGGTGAGCGTCCAGTTACCCCCCCCAGGGTTCGCATGCTCGACGACACGGATCTCGACGGACTCCTTCTTGCGATTACGCACCTTGATCTCGAAGCTCTGCGAAGCCACACGCTTGCCGTCCTCAGTGTTGTTCGTCATGCGGTGCTCGCCCACGAGGTCGAAGCTGTTACCGGTAAGCACGCGGATGAGCTCGTCTTTCGGGGTGTGATCGATGCGGTTCTCGCCGACAAACTCGAGCTGGCGGTCGCCGTCCTGAGAGTAGAAGCGCACCTTGCCCTTCGGCAGGGCCATCCCGAGCTTATTGACCTCGGAGTTCTTGAACTCGCGGTAGACTTGAACCTTACCGGACGAACCAACCCCACGGTAATGGTGACCGGCCCCGTCAAAGACATAGAGGCGCTCAGCCTTCACGCCAGCGGCGCGCACGAATTCGACCTGCTTGGTCTCCTTGTCCCGCAGGGTCGCGGGATTACCCAAGGTGTAGAGATGGAACTCATCGAAGGACTTTTCGGTCACGGCCTTGGCTGAGGACATGCTTAATGCATCCATCGCTATGCCGCGGCCCCCGCGGTGATATTCCGGCTGCGCACGATTCACGTCCCCGGCCATGAGCTTGATCTTGGCGGCGGTGAAGGTCATGCCGCTCTGGTTGTTCATCGTGACCCAGCCGACGACGTCGAGGAGGTCGCTCTTATCGGTGGCGACGAGATTGTAGCTGGCCTCCCAGGTGAAACCATTGCTCAGATAAGCGACCTCGGCGTCGATCTTGCCGGAGAAAGCCGAGTTGAGTTTCCAGTTCAACGTAGGCTTGAGGACATTATCGTCGCCGAGCGAAGGGAAGATTGGCTCGCCGGGGAGCGAGAACTGGAGCTTGCCGTCGACCTCGATGATGGGCTCGACGAACCGACCGCCCGGGACGAAGCCGCTGCGCACAATCTTTCCGGTCACAACTCTGTCCGGCTTGTTAGTCTCGAGTCGGACGAACTCAAGGGTCTTACCCTCGAAGAGCGAAAGCAGCATCGATTGCGAGACCGGGTCGTTGCGATAGGACTGCTCGAGGACCTGGAACTCAGCCTTGCCCTTGATGTCGCGGAGGATCACGGAGTCGGCCTCAACCTGCGCCGTGACGCCGGCGAAGGAGACCTGGTTGAGACCGGACTTGAGGTCGATCGGTAGCGTCTCACGCACCACGGCGTAACCGCCATTGTAGATCGTAAGCGCCGGATCGGCAGCGTAGGAGAAAGATGCAGCGGCCAGCAGGAGGAGCGCGGGGAGTTTCATGGGGACGAGAAGGATACTGGGGACCGGAAGGAGCTTTCCGATATTAATAAGCGTCCCTGCCCCCAGCTTCCGTCTGAGGACTATCCTCTACCGACCCTTGCGACGCTGCTTTCGGCGGTATTCGACCGGGGTACACCCCATCTCC
>CAXNEN010000073.1:0-6879 GCA_964201505.1 Opitutales bacterium | reverse complement strand
GTTCACCAGGTGTAAGGTTTGACTAATACGATAGGCCGTATTGTCGCACAAAAAATGAACTCTCAAAGAACCGAAAGGGACCTCCTGTTTAGGGGAGGGAGGGCGGACGGTGAAGGCGTCGAGGTATTGGTCAACGTCTTTTTTCGAGTAGCTGCATTTTGAAGCGCGGAGCTGGCTCGATCACCGAAACATCCAAGGAACAGCCTTCTGCAAGAGAAGGGAAGTTCCAGATTGGAGATTCCGGGCGTCTAATTCAAGCCGATTTTTGCATTTTTTCACATGGGGCATACATAGGTTAATCTGTTGTATATAAACGAGTTAGAATGAGATTATTCTAATTTTACAACTTTTTGACTCTTTGCTCCTCGTGTATCGACTCCGCCGGCACGCCCCCGCCCCGAATCATGAACCATTCCAGCCGCCCCAACCTTGCCCCAAGGATGCCACATGGCCGGCACACTTCCCTCGCCCCCCCACCGCATCGCCTCAACGTCTTGTCGTATGTTCTCTTCGGATACGCGTCCGAATGTCTCGTCACCCTCCCTTTGCTGACTTCAATAAGCGAATGCTCCTCCCCACGCTGCTTGCCGCCTTGCTCGCGGCGTCCCCCGTTATTCCCGGGGCCTCCGTCGATAACGCCGCCGACGACCGACAGATCTTCCGCAAGCTTGAGGCAGCGACCACGGAGCTGGCCGAAAAAGGCGATGTCGCGGTGAAGCGCGCGGTCCGTCTCGAACAATGCAGGCGTACCACCACCACATCCGTAAACCTCGCGCCAATATCGTCCACGCAGCTCGACGGCGTTGCGATCTACCGCTTGGCGGCCCAGGCCTCCGTGCTCATCGGCTCCGCCTACAAGTGCGACAAATGTACGAAATGGCACCATTCACTCGCCAGCGGCTTTGCAATCAGCGCCGACGGAATCATCGCGACAAACCACCATGTGGCCGCGCACGCCACCGCCGAGGCCATGGGCGTCATGACCGCCGATGGGCGCTTCTTCCCAGTCGTCGAAATCCTTGCGGCCGATAAGCCGCACGATGTCGCCCTCCTCCGCGTCGAAGCGCAAGGCCTCACCCACCTGCCCTTACGCGACGATGCGCCGGCGGGCACGCCCGTCCGCTGCTACAGCCATCCGGCCAGCACCTTCGGCTGCATCTCCGAAGGCATCATCACCCGCTATTTCAAGATGAACGAGACAGACCGTAATGGCGCCATCTTCATGCAGACGACGGCGGACTACGCCCGCGGCTCCAGTGGTGGGCCCATCATTGACGGCGCCGGCAACGCTGTCGGCATGGTCGCCTCGACGACGCCGGTCTTCTCCTCGTCGCCCTCGCCGCACGCGGCGGCCAAGGACGCCAAGACGGCGACGCCCAGCCAGCAGATGGTCCGTCATAATTGCGCGACGGCCCGGGCGCTACTGGACCTGATCCAGAAAAAATAAGCCGGACGACCTTTTGTCAGGCGTGTCCGGGCGTGCGCGGATACGCGATCACGTCACGGATGTTGCCTTCACCGGTGACGAACATCAGCAGGCGCTCGAAACCAAGCCCGAAGCCGGCATGCGGCACGGACCCAAAGCGTCGCGTGTCGATATACCAGCCATAACTGGCCAGATCGAGCCCATGCGCCTGCATGGCTGCCACGAGGCGATCCAGACGCTCTTCGCGCTGGCTACCTCCCACGATTTCGCCGACGCCCGGCACAAGGACATCCATCGCGGCGACGGTCTTACCGTCGTCGTTCTGGCGCATGTAGAAAGGCTTCGCGGATTTAGGGTAGTCGTAGACGGTCACCGGGCATTTGAAATGCTCCTCGGTGAGATAACGTTCATGTTCGGACTGCAGATTCTCGCCCCAGATGACCGGGTACTCAAACTTACGACCAGACTTCAACAAGAGCTCCACGGCTTCGGTATAAGTGACGCGCGCAAACGGCCTTTCGGCGACGAAACGTAGGCGTTCCAGCAAGCCTTTGTCGACGTAGGCATTGAAGAATTCCAACTCGTCCGAACACTGTTCCAGGGCCGTATTTACTAGGTGTTTTACGAGTTCCTCCGCGCAGCGCATGTCGCCCTCGAGATCGCAGAACGCCATCTCGGGCTCAATCATCCAGAACTCACTGGCGTGGCGACTGGTGTGCGAATTCTCAGCCCGGAACGTCGGCCCGAACGTATAGACATCACCCAGGGCGCACGCGAGGGTCTCGCCCTCGAGCTGGCCTGACACGGTGAGATACGACTGCTTCGCAAAGAAATCTGCCGCCCAGTCAACCTTGCCTTCGGGCGTCTTCGGCGGCGCGGCCGGGTCGAGGGTCGTGACGCGGAAAAGCTCACCGGCACCCTCGCAATCGCTGGCCGTCACTATCGGCGTATGGACATAGGCGAAACCGCGCTGCTGGAAGAAATCATGGACCGCAATGGCCATGCGACTGCGCACGCGCATCATCGAGCCGAGGCGATTGGTCCGGGCGCGCAGGTGCGGGATCGTGCGCAGGAATTCGACGGTATGCCCTTTCTTCTGGAGCGGGAAAGTCTCGTCGGCCCGCCCCAAAAGCCGGAAGGCCGTGGCCTTGAGCTCCCACTTCTGGCCCTTCGCTGGTGATGGTACCAATTCTCCTTCCACGCTGACCGAAGAGCCGGTCAGCGCCTCCTTAAGGTGTTCCGCGCCCGGAGCCGTGGCGTCCACCACCACCTGGAGGTTCTTGAAGCAGGAACCATCGTTGATCTCGACGAAGGAGAAGTCCTTCGCGTCGCGACGGGTACGGACCCATCCAGAAACCGTGATACCCTTGAGCGGCTGCTCGGCGGCGAGCGCCTGCTTGACCTTGATTCGCATGGGGCAATTTGCACCACCCTGCCCTCCGAAACAAGCGAGAGATGCCTGGACGGCAGGCCGACGCCCGTTTTTTCGGGTCGGGCTGGACAAGCCCGCCCCCTTTGCCACGCTCCGCATCCTTCACTCATGAACGCACTCGAACAGCTTCGCCAACACACCAAGGTCGTCGCCGACACCGGCGACTTCGCCGCCATGAAGGCCTTCAAGCCTCTGGACGCCACGACCAACCCGAGCCTCATCCTCAAGGCTGTCCAGATGCCTGAGTACCAGGCCCTCCTCCAAAAGGCCGCCCAGGACAATAAGAACAAGGGCGTCCAGGCCGCCGTCGACGCGCTCCTCATCTCCTTCGGCACCGAGATCCTCCAGATCGTTCCGGGTCGCGTCTCCACCGAAGTCGACGCTCGCCTCTCCTTCGACAAGACCGCCACCGTCGCCAAGGCCCGCGAGCTCATCGCCCTTTATAAGGCAGCCGGCATCCCCAAGGAGCGCATCCTCGTGAAGATGGCCTCCACCTGGGAAGGCATCCAGGCCGCCGCCGAACTCGAAAAGGAAGGCATCCGCTGCAATCTCACCCTGCTCTTCTCTTTCGCTCAGGCCGTCGCTTGCGCCGACGCCAAGGTGCAGCTGATCTCACCGTTTGTCGGCCGCATCTACGACTGGCACAAGAAGGCCCAGGGCGCCAACTGGAACGAAACCGCCTCCTCCGGTGCCAACGACCCTGGTGTGCAGTCCGTCCGCCGCATCTTCGCCTACTACAAGCGCAACGACATCAAGACCGAAGTCATGGGTGCCTCCTTCCGTAATTGCGGCCAGATCAAGGCCCTCTGCGGTTGCGACCTCCTGACGATCGCCCCGAACCTCCTCGAAGAGCTCTCTAAAGACTCCGCCGCCGTGCCCAAGGCACTCGATGAAGCCGCCGCCAAGTCCGAAGGCGAAGCCGCCAAGATTTGGGGCGAAAAGGATTTCCGCTGGCACCACAACGAAGACGCCATGGCCACGGAGAAGACCGCCGAAGGTATCCGCGCCTTCGCCGTCGATGGCAAGAAGCTCGACGACCTGGTCGCCAAGGCCATCGGTTAAGCGAACGAGCAATCCCTCGAGCAAGGCCGGGCCCCAAGCCCGGCCTTCTTATTTACGTCGCTGACGGACGGCCTCGAAGAGGCAGATCGCCGCGGCGTTGGAAACATTGAGCGAATCCGAGAGGCCGGCCTGCGGGATCGAGATCTTCTCATCCGCGCCCTTGAGCCAGAAATCCGTCAGTCCATCCTTCTCGGAGCCGAGCAGCAAAGCCACCGGACCGCGGCAATCGACGTCCCAATAAGCCTTGGTGGCCGCCGGCGAGGTCGCCAAGGAACGGATCCCCTTCGACTTCATCCAAGCGGCGGCCTCCTGCGAGGTGCATACGGCCACGGGCACGGAGAAAAGAGCCCCCTGCGAGGATCGGACGACGTTGGGATTAAAGACGTCGGTGATGGGGTCGCAGACGATAAGCGCATCGCAGCCGGCGGAATCTGCCGTGCGCAGCAACGCACCGAGGTTGCCGGGCTTCTCAACCGATTCGGCGACGAGCAGGAGCGGGCTGGCCGAAGGCTTGAGTTGATCGAGCGAGCAGTTCCAGGTCTTGGCGACACCGATTAGGCCGTCCGGGCCTTCGCGGCCGCTGACCTTCTCAAAGGCGGATTCACCGAGTTCGCAGCAATCCACGCCAGCCGCCCGGGCGTTGGTCACGAGCTCAGCGGCCTCGGAGCCACGGAACATCGAGGGGCAGAAATAGATTTCGAGCACCTCGACCTTGCGCTCGATGGCCCGAGAGAGTTCCCGAAGGCCTTCGGCGATGAACAGGCCGCGGGCTTCGCGCTCGGCACGGTCCCGCAGGCGGGCCAATGCCTGCACGCGGGGGTTCTGTCGGCTCTGGATGACCTCGTCGGGCACGGGCGAAGTGAGTAGCAAGGGACGCCGAAGGGCAAGGATAGGCCTTCGGCAGGGATAAGTCTCGACCTCTCCGCCGGGAGACGGACTTTATCGGCATGTCCGAATTCGAGCCGCCTCAGTCCCGCAAACCCGACTCCTCCAAGTTCCGCGAGGGCAAGTTCACCTACCATCAGGAGATCGAGGTCGAGATCGCCAGCCTGACGAACCTCGGCGAAGGCGTGGCCCGCGTCGACGGCTGGGTCGTCTTCATCGCCGGCGCCCTCGCTGGCGAAAAGATCGTGGCCCGCATCTGGCACAACGCCGCCAACTTCTCGCGCGGCGACCTCGTCCGCGTCGTCGTCCCTTCGCCCCACCGCGTCCAACCCCGCTGCGACCTCTTCGGCGAATGCGGCGGCTGCCAATACCAGAACCTTGCCTACCCGCAGCAGCTCGAGTGGAAGCAGAAGCAGGTCGCGGAGGCCTTTGAGCGCCTCGGCGGCATCAAGACCAAGGTCGACGCCTGTCATCCTTCGCCGAAGCAGTACGGGTACCGCTCCAAGATCACCCCGCACTTCATGACCCCGCGCCGCGCGGACTTCCCAATCGGCTTCCTCGCCGCCGGCACCTCCCGTCGGGTCGTCGACGTGCCGAAGTGCCCCATCGCGACGGACGCAATCAACTCCGCCCTCGCCCGTTCCCGTAAGGACATCAAGTCCAACCCTGGACGCTTCGAACGTGGTGCTACCCTGCTCTTCCGCGATTGCGAAGAAGGCGTCGTCACCGACTCCCGCCAGGTCGTCACCGAGAAAGTCGGCGCGGTGCAGCTCAAGTTCCTGGCCGGTGAGTTCTTCCAGAACAATCCCTCCGTGCTCGAGCAGTTCGTGGGCCACGCCATCAAGCTCGCGCATGAGTCCGGCGCCAAGCACCTCGTCGACACCTATTGCGGTTCGGGCCTCTTCGCCCTTTCCGGCGCCCGCCTCTTCGATTCCGTCAACGGTATCGAGGTCAGCGCCGAGGCCGCCCGCAAGGCCGCCGAGAACGCCACGCTCAACCACTTCCTCAACTGCCGCTTCATCGCCGGCTCCGCGGAATCGATCTTCAAGAAGATTCCCGTCGAGGGCCATGAATCCGCCGTGATCGTCGACCCGCCCCGCAAGGGTTGCGACGAAGCCTTCCTCGATCAGCTGCATGCGTTCGGCCCGCGCCGCATCGTCTACGTCAGCTGCGCCCCCGACACGCAGGCGCGCGACGTGAAGTATCTCTGTGCCAAGGGCTGGAAGGTCATCTCGGTCCGTCCCTTCGACCTCTTCCCGCAGACCCGCCACGTCGAGTGCATCGCGGCGCTGGAACGGGCCTAAGCAGTCCGTCAGGGCACAAAAAAGGGGCGCCGTAAGGCGCCCCTTCTGCTTGGCCAGTCAGCCCGTTTAGGCCTGCGGCTTGGCGGCGTTCTCTTCCTCTTCGTCCGAACGCTCGACCTTGGAGATACCGAGCAGCGACTCGCCCTCCTTGAGGCGCATGACGCGGACGCCACGGGTGTTGCGGCCCGCCGTGCAGCGGATATCGGACACCTTGGTACGGATAGACTGACCGCCCTTAGTGAGGAGCATGACCTCGTCGGCCTCCTGGACGCTGAGAGCGCCGGCGACGCCGACCTCGGTGGCGATGGCGATGACGCCCTTGCCGCCGCGAGACTGTTTGCGGTAGACGGGCTCCTTGGTCTCGGGATCGTCGAAAGGCGTACGCTTACCGATGCCGTCGATGCCAATCACCAGAAGCGTGCACGTCGGGTCGACGACTTCCATCGCCTTCACCTGATCGCCGGTGTCGAGCCTCATCCCGGCAACGCCGGTCGTGTCGCGACCCATGGAGCGAACGTCGGATTCGTGGAAGCGAATGGACATGCCGGACTGCGAGATCATCACGACCTCGTTGTCGCCGTTGGTCAGCTTGGTGGAGATCAGGCGATCACCGTGTTCAATATTGATGCCGATGATGCCGCCCTTGCGGTAGTTGGCATACTTCGAGATCTCGGTCTTCTTGATGGTGCCATTAGCCGTGCACATCATGAGGAACTTGCCTTCCTCGAAGTTAGAGACGCAGACCATCGCGGCCAGCTTCTCGTCGTCCT
>CAXNEN010000072.1:0-6901 GCA_964201505.1 Opitutales bacterium | reverse complement strand
TGACCCGATGCAGAAGGCAGTAAGGAAGAGAGTCAAAACGATTGCCAGAAGCCCCGGGAGCGCTTGCTTTAGGGCCAGTGGACAAGCTAACCGAAATCATGGACGCCAAGCGCCGGGAAATCGCCCCGTTCGCCCGGGCGGTCACGGATACCGAGCTGGCGGCCTTCGCTGGCAGGCATTCGACGCCAGGTTTCCGCCAGTCCTTGCTGGTCCCGGGCCGCCTCAGCGTCATCGCGGAAGTCAAACGGGCCTCGCCGAGCGTCGGCCAGATTCGCGCCGCCGTGGACGCCGTCGACCAAGCCCGCACTTACGCCGCCGCCGGCGCCGACTGTCTCTCCGTCCTCACCGAAACGAAGTACTTCCAAGGGGAACTTAAGGACCTCGTCCAAGTCGTCCAAGATCAGGCCTCCTGGGCCCGCCCCCTCCCCTGCATCCGCAAGGACTTCATGGTACATCCTTACCAGGTGCTCGAAGCCGCCCAAGCTGGCGCCCGCTGCATCCTGATCATCGTCCGCGGCCTGACTGACGAAGAGATCGTCCCAATCCACCGTTCGGCCAAGCTCGCCGGCCTGGACACGCTCTTCGAAGTCCACGACGAGTCCGAGCTCGAGCGTGCCCTCCGTCACGACCCCGACATGGTCGGCGTAAATAACCGCAACCTTTCCACCTTCCAGATCGACCTGTCATTCGCCGAACGCGTCATCCCGCACATGCCGAAGTCCGTCCTGAAGGTTGCCGAGAGCGGCATCAAGACGGCCGAAGACGCCGCCCGCATGCGGGCCGCCGGCGCGCAGGCCCTGCTCGTCGGTGAGTCCCTCATGCGTGAGCAGAATCCGGCTGCGCTCATGAAGGCGTTGCAAACCGCATGAACGACGGCCCGCTTTCGCCAAACGAAACCCGGGACCTGCTGGCCCGCCTCTCCCACATGCCCAAGAAATGGCTCGGGCAGAATTTCCTGATCGACGGAAATATCGTGCGCAAGTCGCTCGAGCTCGGCGAGGTCAAGGCCGGCGAAACGGTCGTCGAAGTCGGCCCCGGTCTCGGGACACTGACCCGTACTCTACTCTGCGCCGGCACCAACCTCTACGCAATCGAGGCTGACCGCACGATGCACTTCCACCTGACAGAATCACTGCTGCCACACTTCCCGAAGACCTTCCACCTTAAGGAAGGTGACGCTGTCGACTTTCCTCGCGCCGGACTCGTCGCCCCGACCGACGGCTCTTTCAAGGTCATCGCCAATCTGCCGTACGCAATCTCTACGCCTTGGATGGACGCGATCTGCGCCGGACCTCACCCCTCGATGATGGTGCTGATGCTCCAGCGCGAAGCCGCCGAACGTCTCACTGCCGAAGTCGGCACGGGCCATTGGTCGGCGGTCACCGCACAGGTCCACCTAGCGTTCGAGAAGGTCAAAGTGCACCCGGTACCCGCCCAGTCGTTCAACCCTCCGCCCAAGGTCGATTCGTGCCTGCTCGTGCTCCGTCGTCGCCCCGACGCCAAGCGCCTCAGCCCCCGCGCCCGTGAAGTCGCCCGCATGCTCTTCACCCAACGGCGCAAACAGGTCGGCTCCGCCGCCAAGAAACTTTTTCCCGGCGCCGCGGATGTCACCGCCTGGTTGGCGGACCTGCCCCGCTACGGATTGACCAGTTTGGCACGCCCAGAGGCGATTCCGGCTGAAGCCTGGTTGACTCTCTGACGCCTGGGGTTGCTTTCCGCCCCTTCTCTGCTCCTTATCCCGCCATGTCCGTAAAAGTAGGCCTCGTCTCCCTTGGCTGCGCCAAGAACCTCATCGATTCCGAGATCATGATTGGTCACCTCGCTAAGGCCGGTATGTCCATGACCGCCGATGCCTCGGAAGCCGACGTGGTGATCGTCAACACCTGCTCCTTCATCGACGCCTCGAAGCACGAGGCCCTCGAAGCCATCTATGAGATGAGCGACGGCAAGGCCACCGCCCGCAAGAAAGGCCAGAAGCTCATCGTCGCCGGGTGCATGTCCCAGCGCTACCAAGGGGCCCTGCCCGTCGTCGAAGGTGCCAAGGGCCGCGTCGAACTACCGAAGGTCGACGCGTTTATCGGCCTCGACCAGGTCACGAACATCGTCCCGGTCATTCATAAGGTCATGGGCGGCGAAGCCGGCATGACCGAGTTTCTCTCCAAGACGACGACCTTCATCCCGGATTTCGACACCCCTCGCTTCCGCCTGACGCCACGCCATTCGGCCTACATCAAAATCGCCGAAGGCTGTAACCACCCCTGCACGTTCTGCATCATCCCGCGCATCCGCGGACGCCATCGCAGCCGCACGGTCGAATCCGTGGTCAAGGAAGCCCGTCAGCTCGTGGCCGAAGGCGTGAAGGAGATGAACTTGATCTCTCAGGACACGACCTACTTCGGCATGGACCGCTGGACCGAAGCCCGCCCAAACCCGCGTAGCAAGGTGGATTCCTCCAAAGGCGAATCGCTCGCCTCCCTCCTCCGCGAGCTCGACCAGATCGAAGGCGATTTCTGGATTCGCCTGTTGTACACTCACCCGGCCCACTGGAGCGACGAGCTCATTGAGACCATCGGCCAGTCCAAGCACGTGGTCCGCTACGTCGACATCCCCCTTCAGCACGTCTCCGACAAGATGCTCGGCGCGATGCAGCGTGAGACCGATGGCGCCTATATCCGCGACCTGATCGCCCGCATGCGTGCAGGCATCCCGGATCTCGTCATCCGCACCACCTTCATCGTCGGCTTCCCCGGCGAGACCGAAGAAGACTTCACCGAACTCCTCGCCTTCCTCGAACAGACCAAGTTCGACCGCGTGGGCGTATTCAAGTACTCGAAGGAAGAAGGCACCAAGGGCGCCAAGATGGAAGGCCACCTCTCCGACGAGGTGAAAGCCGATCGCTACGCCCGCGCCATGCTCCTCCTCCAGCGTCTTTCCAAGCAACGCGGCGAAGCCTTCGTGGGCCGCAAGCTCCGCGTCCTCGTCGAAAGCCCGGGCATCGCCCGCAGCGTCGGCGATGCCATGGAGATTGACGGTATCGTCAAGGTGTCGAAGAAACTCCCGATCGGCGAGTTTGCTGAGGTGACCGTCACCGGCGCCGAGGAATACGACCTAATCGCGAAGTGATTAGCCTTCGGCGTCGCGCTCCGGAGCCGCTTCCGCCGAAGCCGACGCGGCCGGCGAATCGCTGAGGCGGATAAGGGCGTCCAACGACGTGAAATGGCGCGTCCAGTCAGTCATGTCCGGGATATCCCCGACAACCGTGGAGAACAGTTCGCGCTTCTCCTGCTTGAGTTCTTCAATGCGCTCCTCGACCGTGCCTGGGGCGATCATGCGGTAAATGAGTACCGGGTTCTTCTGACCGATGCGGTGGACCCGATCGACGGCCTGGGCTTCGACGGCGGGATTCCACCAAGGATCCATTAGGAAGACGTACTCGGCGGTATTGAGCGTGATGCCCGTGCCGCCGGCCTTCAGCGAGGCGAGGAACAAGGCTGGTCCCTTGGTCTCCTTGAACTGCTCGACCGGCGCTGAACGATCCTTGGTCTCGCCGGTCAGCTCGTAGATCGGCAACGACGGCAGATCACGGGCGAGCGCGGATTTCACGCGCTCGATGAGCGAGACGAACTGGGAGAAGACGACCGCCTTGGAGCCGTTGGCTGCGATTTCGGAAAGTTTAGAGACCAGTAAGGTGACCTTACCCGAGTGGGCCGACGGGCAATGCGAATTCTCGGGCAGCAGACCGGGGTCGCAACAGACCTGACGGAGACGCATGAGGAGCGTGAGTACCGAGGTCGCATCCTTCGACAGCAACGAGGCGAGTTCGCCCGACAGGCCGCTGCCCTGAGTGAGATGCTGGTAGAGCGCACGCTGTTCGTGGGTGAGCGGGCAAGGCAGCACGACCTCCATCTTCGGTGGGATGTCCGCGGCGACATGACGTTTCAGACGACGCAGAATGAAAGGCGAAACCTGGCGACGAACCTTGCCGAGGGCAATCGAAGGATCGCGCAGCATCATGCGCTCAAAATTGGCACGCTTACCGAGCAAGCCGGGCATCAAGAAGCGGAAGATTGTCCACAGGTCGGTGGGTCGGTTCTCCAGCGGGGTGCCGGTGATCGCGATACGATGGTCCGCCTGCAACGAGACGCAGGTCTGCGTCGTCTTGGACTCGGGGTTTTTGATCGCCTGGGCTTCGTCGAGTACCGCGTAACCAAACCGGGTCTTGGCCAGCAGGTCAGCATGGCGACGCAGCTGGGTATAGCTAGAGATCCAAAGCTTGGCTGAAGGATTCGTGACGAAGTCGTCGTCGGCCGTGAGCACGGCCACCCCGGCGCTCATCTCCGGATGGAAGCGCTTGATCTCACCGAGCCAGACGGGGATGACGCTGGCGGGGCAGACGATGAGGGACCGCTCACCGATGGGGCGCGAAGCGAGCAAGGCGAGCACCTGGACGGTCTTGCCGAGGCCCATCTCGTCGGCGAGCAACGGATGGGAGCCCAGCTCGCAGAGACGACCCAGCCAGGCGACGCCCTTGGCCTGATAAGGACGGAGGTGGGCGGGGAGACTAGCGGGCGGCATCGGCTCTTGGAGGAGCTTATCCTTCCAAGCTTTGAGGTCGTCGTTGAGCTTCAGGGCGCCGACGGCGGCGTGATCGAACAGCGAAAGCAAAAGGTAGCGGGGTACTTCGCCGTCCTTGGCCCGCCAATCTTCGGAGAAATCTGCGACCGCGGCGTTGTAGGCGACGACACCCTTACCGGGCAGGATGACCGGGCGGCCACCGGCTTTGAGGAGCAGCTTCTGTTCATCGGCCAGGAGGCGATGCCCACCGGCCTTGAGGCGCCAGTTCAGCTTAAAGGATCTACCGTCAGCGGCAGATTCGGCTTCGGCGTCGACGGCGACCTGAAGCTGTTCGTTCCGGAAGATATTGAGGGCGTCCTCCCCGATGAGCTTAAATCGCTTGCGCCAGTCGTTGAGTTCCTCGCGCACGAACCGTTCGATTCGGCCGATATTATCAATGGCCCAGGCGCCGGTGGCCTTGCTGTAGACGAAGCCCGCCCGGTGCGCGACGGTGTTGAAACGGAAGAGGGTCTGACGCTGCTCGTCGGAAAGCTCGTCTCCCGGGATCGCCCCGGGGCCGAAGCAGTTCCAGGCATGGCCACCCCGGCCTGTCCAGGCGGCGGAAATCTTCAGTCCGTCGAAAGTCAGGTCGAAGGAAACCTGCAGCTTCAGCGAGGTGCGGGCGTTGGCATCCTTGCGTTCGGGCTCCTTGGGAGCCTCGGGCGCGGCCGCGGCGGCGGAATCGTCGATGGCCGGAATCTCGTCGGCGATGAGTTCTTCAATCTCATAGATGGACGCAACCGCGAAAGGCGCACCGTTCTCTTCTTCGGGCAAGGAGGTGCGCCATTCCAATTTGGCGCCATTGATTTCAATCACCGCCCGGACGGTCTGCGTCTCGGTGCGCGTGACGGCTTCGGCGTTCTCCGGCTTGAGCTCGATTTGCCTGACCAATCCTTCGGTATAAAGCCTGCGACCTTCGACGAGGTCGGCCTCCTTGAAGGCGGACTCCCACTCTTCCGGAAGAGACACAAACCACCTCTCCAGGGCTTCCGTGGAGTAGGAGCGATTGGCCGGACGTGGGGACGACATCGACGGCCCGAATTAAACCTGCCCTGTTTTCCTGTTACAACCCCCAAACTCTACCAATTTTGAGTAGGGTCTGGTCTGGTTTCGACTGGGTCTGGGCTTGTGATGCACGGGTTCTATCATCTAGAAATTGTGTCCCTTTTACAGTTAAAAAATGAAACATCTAAGCGTCGGTAGCCGCTGGAACGCGGATCTTGTATCCTCTTATCACGAACAGTGGTCCAAGAACCCTTCCTCCGTGGACGCGGAATGGCGCGCCTTTTTCGAGGGCTTCGAGCTCGGCATGAGCCTGCCGCCCAAGCCGGCCAAAGGCGCTGTGCCCACCACCGGCGGCGTCGACGCCGCCGCCCAATGGAAGGTCCTCGCCGCTATTAACGCCTACCGGACGCTCGGCCATCTGCAGGCCCGCATTAATCCTCTCGCCGAACCGACGCCCCACTTCGAACTCTCCGATAAGGCCCTCGGTCTCGACAGCATCCCGGCCGACCGCGTCTTTCACACCGGCGATTTCCTCGGCGGTAAGATGCTCCCCCTGGCGGAAATCGTTGCAAAACTAAAGTCCACCTACTGCTCCCCGATCGGGGTCGAGTTCACCCACATCCAAGACGGCGAGCGCCGCCGCTGGCTCCAAGAACGCATCGAATCCTGCGGACTCCGGCCGACCTATGACGCCGCCGCACGTCGTCGCTTCCTGCGCTCCATCGTCCAGGCTGAACAGTTCGAGCGTTTCCTACACAAGACTTTCGTCGGCGCCAAGCGCTTCTCCGTCGAAGGTGGCGAAGTCATGCTGTCCGCACTCGACCAGGTTATCCACCGAGCCCCAGGTCTCGGCGTGACAGATCTCGTCATCGGTATGGCTCACCGCGGTCGCCTTAACGTCCTTGTCAACGTCTCCGGCAAGAAGGCCGAGTCCCTGTTCGCCGGCTTCTCCGAAAACCACATCCCTGATACCACGCACGGCGACGGCGATGTTAAATACCATCTCGGCTATGCGGGCGCCCGCGTCGTCGACGGCAAGGAAATCAGCATCACCCTAGCCTATAACCCCAGCCACCTCGAAGCCGTCAATCCTGTCGTAATCGGCCGTACCCGTGCGCTCATCGACGTTCAGGGCGGCGGTGATCGCTCGAAAGCCCTGCCCATCCTCCTGCACGGCGATTCTGCCTTCGCCGGCCAAGGCGTCGTGATGGAGACGCTCAACCTTGCGGAGCTCAAAGGCTACCAAGTCGGCGGGACGCTCCACCTCGTCACCAACAATCAG
>CAXNEN010000071.1:0-7126 GCA_964201505.1 Opitutales bacterium | reverse complement strand
CCGCGGACGTCGATGAGCCAATAGAACGAAGCCAACAGCAGACTCGACCAACCGCAGGTCCAGAGGACGAACGAGCTGGTCCAAAGGTTCTTGTTCAACGGGAACACGAAGCTCCAGAGGCCGCCCACGGCGAGCAGCGCGAGGCCGGCAAGGGCCAGACCGGCTGCCTTACGGTCGCCGGAGACTTCCTCCGCGGAGCGTCGCAGCCACAAGCCCGCCAGGATGCCGAGCAAGGCGTTACCGATCGCCGGCAGGACCGCGAGCAGGCCTTCCGGGTCATGGATGCCTTTGTGGAGTTTACCCGGCAGCAGCAGTCGGTCGACGTAACTGGCGAAGTTGCCTTCCATCGTGAGATCGCCGGGCGCGAAGCCAGGCGCATGACAGAACGACAACATCGCCCAGTAGCCTAGCAGGATGCCAGCGAGCCAGGCCCAGAGACGCTTCGGGGTCTCGTAATTGAAGACGAAAATAAGCTGGGCGAACATGCCCGCGAGACCGATACGCCCGAGCACGCTGCCGAGGCGCATGTTCTCAAGCCCCTTCCACTGGAGGCCATTGTTATAAATGATACCGAGGAGCACGAGAATCAGACCCCGCTGGATAATCTTGCGGCAGACTTCGCCGCGGGCGCCTTCGGTCAGGCGACGCGTCAGCGAATACGGCGTAGAGACGCCGGCCATAAACAGGAACAGCGGGAAGATGAGGTCGTAAGCCTGGAAGCCGTTCCAATCGACATGCTTGAGCTGGGCGTCGATCGCCCCAAGCCAGCCCCACTCGGTCAGTTTGAGGAGGGCGACCAGGATACCATGTCCGCCGACGATCCAGAAGAGGTCGAAGCCGCGCAAGACATCGAGTGATAAGAGGCGTTCAGACTTCGGGGCAGGAGTCTCCATGGGGGTGAGACCTTTCTAGCCACACCCCGCCAGAGGTCTACCCGGAATAGCGTGCTAAGCGGGCAAGGATGCCGAAACACCCCGTGCCCACTTGCCCACGTGCCAGTCGGCCCCCTCGCCGCCTTGCGGCGCTTACATCCGCTCCACGGGCTCGATGCCAAGGAGACGTAGACCCGTCTCCATGACGGCGCAGGTACGCGAGCAAAGCATGAGGCGGCGGGCCTTCACGGCGGGGTCGTCGACGATGACGCTGTCCGCGGCGTAAAAGGTGCCGTAGGCGGCGGCGAGCTCGTGCAGGTAGGTGCAGAGATGGTGCGGGCGGAGTTCCTCGAGCGCCTGGTCGAGTGCGGCGGTGAAAGCCAGGAGCTTGCGGGCGAGCGCGATCTCGGCCGGGGTTTCCGGATCGGTCGCGCCTTCCTCACCCTGCCCTACGGCCAGACCGCTCTTACGGAAGATCGAACGGACACGGACGACGGCATACATGAGGTACGGCGCGGTGTTGCCTTCGAAGGCGAGCAGCTTGTCCCACGAAAAAGTGTAATCCATCGTGCGGTTCGACGACAGATCGGCGTAGCGCATGGCGGCGATGCCGATGGCCTTACCGATTTCTCGACGCTCCGCTTCCGGTAGTTCCGGGCTCTTGGTCGTGACGGCGTCGAAGGCGCGCTGCGTGGCCTCATCTATGAGTGCCTGCAGGCGAACCGGGTCGCCAGACTTGGTTTTAATAGCCTTACCGTCCTCGCCGAGGATCGTGCCGAACCAAACGTGACGGAGGCGCGGGAGTTTGCGCTCCGAAGTCTTGAACCACTTGGCGCCGGTCACGAAGAGCTGATGGAAGTGGTCCTGCTGGCGGCCGTCGGTGACGTAGACGATTTCGTCGGCCTTGAAGTGTTCGGCGCGGTAAAGAAGTGTGGCGAGGTCGGTCGAAGCATAGTTGGACGAGCCGTCCTTCTTGCGGACGATGAACGGCATCTTCGTCTCGGCGTCGCGCGAGAAGCGCGGCTCCTCGTCGTGCCAGACCACGAGCGCGCCTTCGCTCTCCTCGGCCAGTTTGTACTTCGCGAGCTCGGCGTAGACCTGGTCGACCTTGTCGCGGTAGAAGGATTCGCCGAGGATGACGTCGGTCTTGAGGCCGAACTGGTCATAGATACGCTGGCAGGCGGCGTTGGAGACCTCCACGATCTCCTTCCAGAGAGCGGTGTTGGCGGGGTCGCCAGCCTGGAGCTTCGCAAGCTCGGCGCGGGCGGCGTCCATGAGCGCAGGGTCTGCCTTGGTGGCGACGCTGCCCTCTTTGTAAAGACGTTCGAGATCCTCGAGCGCCTGCGGGCTCTTGGCGTCGAGCTGGAAGCCCGCGCGACGGATGGCGAGGATGAGGATGCCGAAGTTCGTACCCCAGTCGCCGATATGGTTATCGCGGACGAGGTCGGCACCACAGAACTCGATCAGGCGAGCGACGGCCTCGCCGATAACAATCGGGCGCAGGTGGCCGACGTGCATCTGCTTGGCAGTGTTCGGCGAAGGATAGTCGATGACGACCTTGCGGCCGCCCATCAGGCGGGCCGCGCCGGCGCGCCACTTGGATTCGTCGCGATACTCGCGTAGCCAGGCGCCGAGGGCGGCGGGCGTGAGCTTGAAATTGATGAAGCCCGGACCGGCGACTTCCATCTGGACGATTTTGTCGTCGAGCCCACCTTGGGCGCGGACGGCTTCAACCAGCGCGGTGGCGAGGGCACGCGGGTTGGCCTTGGCCTTCTTGGCGGCGGCAAGGATACCGTTGGCCTGGAAGTCTGCGTGGCGGGGATCTGACGGTTTTAGCTCCGGATTGAAGTCGGCTTCGAGACCGGGGACGGAAGCGGCCGCCTTGCGCAGCAGGGCGTCGATTTCGCGGGCAGGATTGAACCAGACGGACATGCCTCAAGCCGTAAGCCCCTACGCCCCCTCGGCAAGCGAAGAAGGCCCAATAGGGGTAGGGATAGGCGCAGGGGCCCAGGCCGGGCTTATTTCAGAGTCTTCAGGGTGGTGAAGAGGTCCGTGACCTGTTCGTCCGTCAAGCCGTCGAGCAGGCCTTCCGGCATGAGCGAACGACGCAGGTATTTGGCGGAAGCCACTTCGGCCTTGGGCACGCGGCGGTCGGCACCGCCGGCCTGACGGATCACGTAGGCGGTGGCGTCCTCGGAGACGTAGAAAGCCTCGATGACTTCACCGGCCTTGAGCTTCACCTGGAAGATACGGTAAGCGGCCTCGATGGCGGCGTTGGGCTCGATGATATTGCGGATGACGGCTTCCATGCCCATCGCGCCAGCGCCGGAGAGGTTGGGTCCGATGAGTCCGCCTTGGCCGTTGATCACGTGGCAAGCCTGGCAGAGTGCGACGAGAGTCTTGCCCTTGGCGGCGTCGCCGGCCTTAGCCGACAACGCCATGAAGCGGGCCGTCTTCTGCGCAACCGCGGCGAACTGCTCGGCGTTGAGGAGCGGCGGCGCATCGGTGGTACGCACAACCTTGGCGCCCTTGCCGAGCTTACCCCAGGCGGCGTCGCCACTAGCCGACGCGAATACGAGCGACTGCGGAAGCTTTTCGCCAGCGAAGGTGCGGGTCATGTTTGTCCGGACCTCGGCCGGCTTACGTTCGACATTCCAGATCCGGTATTCGGCGAAGGCGCCTTGCGGTCCGCCCTTCGGGCCGGACCAACCGATGGTGAGTCCGGACAGGTCATGCGGAGCGGCGACTTTGGCCGTTCCGGTCAGCTCGCCGTCCTGATAGATACGCAGAATACCAGCGGCGTCACGCGTCAGCGCGACATGCGTCCAGATACCGGAGGAGACTGGCTTAGCAGAGACGACGGCGTCGTGAATCGTCCCGCCGAGATAAGCCCGGAAGCTTCCGCCGAAGAAATTGAGGTCCAACTTGTTACCAGCGCCCAAGAGGCTGGCCGTGTTATCGACCTTGCCGTCGAGCCTTACCCAGGTCTCAACGGTGAACGGACCCTTAAGCGAGATATTGGCGTTGGCGACGGCCTCGTCGGTACCATCGAGAGCGAGCACACTACGGAAGACGCCACCGAGCTGGGCGGACACAATCGCGAGTTCGGGACTGTCGCCCAGGGCAATGGCGAGCTTCTCGGCAACGGGGGTCTCGATGTCGGCGACGGCGACAGACTTGTCGGCTAGGCCCGCGGCGATGGCCTTCGCTCCGGCCTTGGTGCCGCTGATGCCGTCGAGGACGACCTTGCGGTCGTTGACGGAAAGGGTCGGATAAAGCTTCATCGCGAGCGTGGAAGCCTGCGGTGCGCGCGAGGCGACCAGGGCGCGTAGGGCGAGATTTGAAACCTCTGCTGGCGACGTGCCGACGAGTGCGGCGACAGCATCTGGCTTCGTCGTGCGTAACTGCTGCAGGCTGATGAGCGCATCGCGACGAGACTCCTCGCGTCCGACCAAGGCGAGCAGGTCGTCCTCGAGAGCAAGGAGCTGGAAGCCGCCGATCAACTGAGCGGCCAGGGCACGCTCAGCGACGCCCTGCTTGACCAAGGCCTGCGCGGCCTCGGCGACGACTGGGCCCACCTTGGCCGAATCGAGATCAGTACGAGTGACGAGCAGGATTTCCACGACACGATTCCGGATGGCCGCATCGGCCAGGAGTTTGCGCAGGACCGACACGCTGGCGGGCTGGTCGAGCGTCTTAGCGACGGCGAAGAGTTCATCCGGCCCAGGAGCGCGGTTAAGCTGGCCAACGAGTTCGGCGACGAGTGGAGCGCCGACCTTGGGGTCGAGCGCGAGCGCGGCGAACATGCGTCCTTCGGCGGGGAGAGACTTTGCTTCCTGCGAGGCAAGGAAGGTGGCGACGGCCTCGGGCTGACGCTCGAGGTACATGCGCACAAGGAAGCGCTCGAAGTCGCGCTCATAGGCGACGCCAACCTTGATCGGCTTACCGCTACGACCAGGAGCGACCGGACCGTCGAGCGAAGGTCCAGCGAATCGCATCATCACGCCGAGGGCGGCGGGATACTTTGCGGAAGCCTCGCCGAGGGCCTTGATGGCGGCGGCGCGGACTTCGGCGTCGGCATCCGCGGCCAGCGCGGCGAGAGCCTCGAAATGCGGCGACCAAGCGCCGAGGTGGCGCAGGGCGTTCACCGCTTCGCGGCGGACATTACGATTCGGATCGGCGAGGAGACGCTCGGCAAGCGGACCAATCTTCTGGCCATGCTCGCCGAGGACCCAGAGTGCCTGGATGCGGCGGGCGGCGGGAGCCGAAGCATCTTCGGCGATCTTAGCCAACGAGGCGGTCGTGGCCTCTTCAGGGCGACGGTCGGCGAGCGTTTGCCAGGCGAGATGCGCATCGGCGACCACCTTCGAGCCCAAACGAGCGATTAGGTCGGAGGAGGAAAGCTTGGTGTAATCCGGCACCACCTGCGGAACGAAGCTCTTCGGCTTGATTCGCCAGATGCGTCCCGACTGCTTGTCGCGGTCAGGGTGGTTGCGGGCGACCTCGTTATGGCTGATGATCTTGTTATACCAATCGATGACGTAGAGGCAGCCGTCCGGACCCACCGTCATGGCGATCGGGCGGAAGAACGGGTCATCGCAACTAACGAAGTCATCGAGCTTTTCGAGTCGATAGCCCGAACCATCGCGGTGTTGGCGGACGGCGTTGACCTTCGAGGTGATGGGGTTGGCGATATACATCACGCCATCGAAGCCCTTGGGCCAGACGCCGACGTCGGAGAGCGCGAGGCCGCTCAGGCCGCTGCCGCTCATCTTGAAATCAGGGGCCTGCACGGGGAACGGCGGTTGGTAGGATTTCGCGAGGCGATCCGCGCAGCCAGGATAGAGGGCGTATTCATGGAACGGCATCACTGGGTAGCCGTAGTCGTTAGCCTCTTGGATGAAGGCTTCCCCTTCGCCCGTTAGCGCCAGACCCCAGATATTGCAGGGGCCGACGCTCGTGGGCTCGAAGAAGCTACCATCCGGACGGAAGCGCGCCATACGGGTGTTCGGGAAATCCGTCACATCGCCCTTGGTCGAGGTGACCTTACCGGAATTGAACGCACCTTGCGCGAGCCAGAACCAGCCCCACGGGGCGCGTGTAAACTGGTGCGGAAAAAGGTGTGAGTCCTGCACGCCGAAGCCCGTCAGCAGTACTTCGCGCTGGTCGGCCTTGCCGTCGGCATCCGTGTCACGCAGGAAGACGATGTCATGGCCGTGCTGCACGACGGCGCCATCCTTATAGGGAAGGACACCTTCGGGAATGGCTAGCCCGTCGGCGAAAGCACGCGGCTGACGAGGACCGGAAGCAAAGGGCTGGTCAAAGATGACAACCTTGTCGCGGGCCTTGGACTTATAGAGGGCCTCGGCGGCGGCCGGGTTCTCGTTGGCGTCGACCGGGTACTCCAGCGCGGTGCTCGACCACGCCCTACCCTGCTGATCGAAGATCAGCATGATGAACTTACCGAAGTCGGCGGACTCCTTAGTGAAGAGTTCAATCTCAAAACCTTCGGGGAGTTTGAAGAGCTTCTGCTGCTCCTCGGCCGAACGGCGGACGCCCTGCACGTTGTTGTAGCTTGTGTCGCGCTTTGCGGGCGCGGCCTTCGTGGGCTCGGCTTTTTTCACCTTATCCCAGGTTAGCGCGCCGGGCGTAGGCGGAAGTTCTTCAATGGTGATGTCCTTGGCTTGGATCTCGGCCATGCCACCAGAGTGGATCTGGATGGCGATCTTGCCGTCGGCGGCGATATTCGGTTCGGTCTCGAGGTAATCGAGCGCGGGCACGCCATTGACCCAGCTGCGGATGCGATTCCCTTCGGCGAGGATGCGATACTCATTCCACTCGCCTTCCTTGACCGCGGCGAGCACGGCGGCGGCGTCCTTCGACTGAGCGATGACCTTATTGCGGCGGCTCTCGTCGTAGATCTTGCCGTACCAGCCCTTGCCGTAGTCCACCTGGTAGCCACTCATCTCAGAGCTGTTCGGGACGCGCACGCTGCGCATCTGGATACCGCTGTTCACGAAACCTGTTCCGGTCAGGCGCAACTTTACTCGTAAATCGAAATTCTGGTAGGACTTCTCGGTCGCGAGGAAGAAGTTCTTTGGGACCTTTGTCGTGAGCGAGCCGCCGCGAATCTCACCAGCCTCGACGCGCCACCAAGCGGCGTCGCCTTCCCAGCCAGCAAGGGTCTTCCCGTCAAACAGGGAAACCGGGGCGGCGTGAACGGTCAGGGCGAGGAACAGGGCCAGGAAGCAGCG
>CAXNEN010000070.1:0-7215 GCA_964201505.1 Opitutales bacterium | reverse complement strand
TAGTACTTATATAACAGCGCCCAGCCCAAGGAGTTTCAATCGTCTTTCAGAGACAGGCTTGCCATCTTCCGCCGACGAGGTCTGCTGGCCCTATGCTACCCCGTCTTGCATCCCTCGTGCTTTGCTGCTCCGCGCTGGTCTCCGCCGGCGAGCTCAAGCTTAACCGTCTGTTCTCCGACCGCGCCGTGCTCCAAGCCGGCGAGTCCGCCGTCTACGGCAAGGCCCATCCGGGCGCCAAAGTCAGCGTTAAGCTCGGTTCGACCGAAGCCACCGCCACCGCCGGCAACGATGGCAAGTGGACCGCCACCCTCGCCGGCCTCAAGGCCACCGAGCAGGGTAAGGACCTGATCGTGAGTTCCGGCGAAGATGTCTTCACCGCTCACGACGTGATTGTCGGCGAGGTCTGGGTTGGTTCTGGTCAGTCCAACATGGATTGGACCGTGGGCGCCACCCATGCGCTCAAGGACGCGGTCAGCCGTCCGGCCGACGCGGGTATCCGCATGTTCACCGTGGCGCGTATTCCTTCCGTCGAGCCCATCGAAGACATCTGGGGCGGCGCCTGGGTGCTTGCCGACCCTAAGACCGTGCCGGGCTTCTCCGCCTCTGCTTTCTATTTCGGTCGCGAACTTCGGGCCAATCTCAAGCAGCCCATCGGGCTCATCGTTTCGTCCATCGGTGGCACCCGTGCCGAAGCCTGGGGCCCCAAGGGCATGTACGCCGATGTTCCAGACGCGAAGGATTTCGACGCCAGGGAGACCGCCGGCATGAAGGCTCGCGCCGCCGCCCTCAAGAAGGTGCAGGACCAAATCGCCGTCGAGAAGGATGCCAAGGTCCTCGCGAAGCTCAAGCAGGACGCCAACAGGTTCGGTCCGGCCTGGAGCAATGGTCCCCATATGAATTGGAACGGCATGGTGCACCCTTGGATCGGCCACAGCTTCCGCGGCGTCATCTGGTATCAGGGCGAATCCAATGCCGGCCAGCCTGAGGCCTACAAGTGGGTCCTCGGTTCCATGATTAAGTCCTGGCACAAGGCTTGGGGTAAGGAATTCCCGTTCATCATCGTCCAGCTTCCGCGCTTCATGGCCCGTAAGCCTGAGCTGGCCGTTGAAGATACCGGCTGGCCCAAGATTCGCGAGTCGATGGAATGGATCGCCGACAATGTCCCGGGCGCGATGCAGTCCGTGAATATCGATCTCGGTGAAGAGAAGGATATCCATCCGAAGGACAAGCTCCCGGTCGGTGAGCGTCTCGCTTACGTCGCCCTCCAGCGGGTTTACAAGACGCGTAACGACGGCGAAGCCCCTCGCGTCGTGAAGGCGGAGCGCCAAGGCGATGCCTGGGTGCTGACTTATGACCGTGCCGTGACCCTCAAGAACGATGGCAAGGGCTTCGGTGTGCTCGGTGCGGACGGCATAACTTGGGCGTTCGCCACGGCTAAGGCTGATGGCGTGAAGGTCACGGTCTCGGCCGATGGCGTCAAGGAGCCTAAGGAAGTCCGCTACGCTTGGTCTAACTTCCCTGAGGTCAGTGTCTACTCTGCCGGCAAGGATGGTCTCCCGGCCGGCCCTTATCGTTCTAGTAAGTAAGTGCCACGATGGCCTGGGTTCGTTCATTTGTCTTACTGTTCGCTGGAGCTGTCGGGGTGCTTCTCCCTGCGGCGGAGGTCACGCCGGCCGGCCTTAAGGTCCTGACCGCGGGCCATAGCTTTCATGTCTGGATGCCTCCGCTAGTCGCCGAGATGGCCAAGGGTGCGGGTATCCAAGGGCATGAGCAGCTCGCCATCTCCTCGATTGGCGGATCGAAGGTGATCCAGCACTGGAACCTGCCGCCGGAGAAGAATAAGGCCAAGCCGGTGCTCGAAGCCGGCACGGCTGACCTGTTCACGATGGCGCCAACGTTCTTGCCGGATCCAGGCATCGAGAATTTCACCAAGCTCGGACTGGAGCATAACCCCAAGCTGCGGCTGACCCTTCAGCAGAACTGGGTGCCCTTTGAGGATCCGGTAATCTGGCTCTCCAAGAGCAAGCCTAAGTCCATCGACCGTGATGTGGTTACGCTGGCCCAGTTGCGCTCAAAGCATGACCCGTATTTCAAACTCATCGAAGATCACGTAAAGGAACTTAACCTGCGCATCCCGGCCGCTAAAATCGCAATCGTGCCGAGCGGAGAGGCCGTGATGGCCCTGCGCGACAAGGTCATCAAAGGCGAGGCGCCTGGCATCAGG
Organism: Opitutales bacterium; assembly: GCA_964201505.1. GTDB lineage: Bacteria > Verrucomicrobiota > Verrucomicrobiia > Opitutales > UBA953 > UBA953. Next base: position 4,991 of record CAXNEN010000070.1, on the reverse strand, counting down.
ACGCAAAATGAGCTCTTCACCGACGCCCTTGGGCATCCTGGACCGCAGATTCGCGTCCTCTCGGCGTATTGTCATTTCTCGGTTATCTATCGACGCAGTCCGGTCGGGCTCCCTGTGGTCAGCCAGCTCACCAAGCTACCGGAAGCCGAAAAGCTTAACCGGATGCTTCAGGAAATCGCCTGGAAGGCCGTCACGGGTCATCCGATGAGCGGAGTCAGTAAGTAAATCCACCAGCTGCGCTCGCCGGATCCGGAGGCCGTCTTCATGCGCCTTGGCGGTAGTGGAGGCTTGATGGTTCATGGAGGGGTGGTTGCATTGGCTTACCCCGCCATGAAGCACCTGCTCGCATTACTCAGTCTTGCCCTCGTCTTGGTCGCCGCTGAGCCGCCGAAGGGCGAGCCGACGAATGCCAAGGAAGCCGCAGCGAAGAAGGCCGCGCAGGATGCCGCCGTAGAGGTGAAGTATCAGGCCTTGGTCGCCCAGCTCTCGCCGGAAGAACAGGCTTGGGAGAAGGTGCTGCAGGCTAACCTTGGCAACGGTTTTTACCTTCCTCTGCACAAGCGCGGCAAGATTGCCGGCCAGTCGAGCGCCTGGGATTTCGTGAAAGACGATCCGAAGCTGCCTCGCATCTTGCTCATCGGTGATTCCGTTTCGCGCGGCTATACCCAAGCGACGCGCAAGGTCCTCGCCGGCAAGGCCAACGTCCATCGTGCTCCGGCCAATTGCGGTCCGACCGCTTCAGGTCTGAAGAACCTCGCCGCGTGGCTAGGCGAAGGGAAGTGGGACGTCATCCATTTCAATTTCGGTATCCATGATCGGGCTACGCCCGCCGCCGACTACTCGAAGCGGCTCGAAGAGATTGTGCTGCGACTGGAGAAGACTGGCGCCAAACTCATCTGGGCCAGCACCACGCCGATTCCAGATAATCCAGCGCAGAAGCAGACCGCCGCGTCGATCGTCGAGAAGAACGCCCTCGCCGCTGAAGTCATGAAGAAGCACGGTATCCCGACGGATGATCTCTTCAGCGCGATAACTCCTCGCCTGAAGGAATTCCAGCCGCCCCTGGACGTGCATTTCACTGGAGCCGGTTATGACTTCCTTGGCGCCACGGTCGGCGAAGCCATCCTCAGACGCCTGAAGTAAGACTCTGCTTAGTTATGCCTAGGCGGGGCCTTGGGCGAGAGTGCTAGGCGGAATTGGTTGAGGCACCGTTGGTCCGACGTGGTGTCCACGATCGCAAAGGTCACCCGACGGAAAGCCCCCTTGAAGGGGCCGTCGAGGGACTGTCGGAAGAGATCGGCGATGAGCGCGGGGTCATTGGCGAAGTTGCCGCAGCCCCAGGCGCCGAGTACGAGTGTGTCATGGCCATTCGCCTGGGCGACCGCGAGCACCTTGACGATGCGCGCGCTCATGGCGCCGGGGATTTTCGCCTGGTCGAGAGGGGCCACGTCACGGGCGTCGCAGGCGGCGGCCGACACGAAGGCGACCTTGAAAGGCTGTTCGAGCATCCGATGGTCGTCGTCCCGGAAGACGGGAACGTCGGGGGAATAGATCATCGCGTCGGTGTGGAGCGCGTTGCCTTGCTGCAGGTGGAAGGCGTACATCGGTCCGCCGAGCTGGCAGGCAAAGAGTGCGGAGGAGCGGCAGTGGTATTCCTCTTGAGCGCGTTCGCCGGCCAGGAAGCCACCGCCGGCGACGATTGGTGAGGCAAAGTTAAGCACCAGCGTCCGCAGTCCGGCCGCATCGTGACGGGCGGCGGCGGAGAGGGATGTCTCTTCCGTCACTTCGATGGCCGTCGCGTGCGATCCCGTACGAGGGGAGGTATGCCGATGGTCGGGCGGCAGGTGGGTGGTCCGCGCCACCGCGTCGGCGATGTCTGCGGCGATGTCGACCTGTTGGCTGGTCGGCGAGGCGTAGAGGCCCAGCTCGATGACCTTCATCGCCTCGCGTCCCAGTTTATTAGCGAGTTCTCGTGGAATCTTGGGGTCGAAGGGCATAGTGGGCGACGCGATGACCATGGCGAAGCAACAGCCCGAAGCCAACCGGAACCTATGACAGGGGGCGGATTTGACGGGGCGGCCGCACACAGGCATAACACCCTCATGCCGCACCCCCCGCTTACCGTCTTCTATAGCCCCGTCTACGTGGTCAAAGGAAAGACCGAGATCGTCACTAAATCTAAGCTTGTCGCTGAGATGATCGAAGCCGGCAAGGCCGGGGAGGTTAAGCTCGAAGCGCCCAAACTCGCCACCCGTAAAGAGCTGGAGCTGATCCATACGCCGGAATACGTGCGCAGCACCTTCGAAGATAAAAGTGCCTTTCTAGAGCTTGGGTCTTGGTCGCAGCCGCTATTGGACAGCATCCTCGCCTCGACCGGCGGCATGCGTGATGCCGTGAAGGAGGCGTTAAAGAACGGCCGCTCGGGCAGCCTCTCCAGCGGTTTGCACCACGCGCGCCGTAACTCCGGCAACGGCTTCTGCCAGTTCAACGGACTGGCCCTCGCTGCACTTGAGGCGCTCAAGAAGGTCAAGAACGTCGGCATTCTGGATCTCGATGCGCATGCGGGCGGTGGTACTTTTGACATTCTTGGCGACCATCAGCAGGTCTATCTCGCTGATGTCACCGTGAACTCGTTCGACTCTTGGGAGCCGTCCGATCCGGCCCGGCACTTCTACGTCGAGGTCGACAGTCCGAAGGACTACCTCGGGCACGTGGTGGCTGCGCTGCATTCCTTGGAGCGTGTGGATTTCTTGATCTATAACGCCGGAATGGACACGTATGAAAAAGCCGGTGGCATGAAGGGCATTACCAAGGATATCATTCGCAAGCGGGAGAAGCTTGTCGTCCAATGGGCGCGCGCGCGGAAGATCCCGCACATCTTCGCTCTGGCCGGCGGCTACAAGTGGGGTGGCCTGACCTTGGCGCAGGTGGCCGAACTGCATGTCGAGACCGTTAAGGCCTTCGCCGCCTGATCACTCCGGCTTCGGGATGTTTAATTCCTGAAGGCCGAAGGCACCGCTTTCCGTCGGTAGCACCACGAACAGTTTACAGGCACGGCTTTGGGCCAGGGCAACCATCACGTGCCATTGCGTCTGCGGGACGCTGGCGACGACGAACATCGGCATCGCGCCCGGTTCGGTGCCGGAGGGTTCCTCGATGGCTACGCCCTTGTGGTCGACGTCGAAATTATGGGCCAGCCATTTGCCCAGTTCCTTGGCCAGCCCGCGCATATCAGACGTACCGGCCTCCACTTTGGATTGGTCGACGAGAGCCCAGAGCGGGATCGCGAAGTTATGTTCTAGATCGGCCATCGGCGCGGCAGCGGGGCTGGGTCAGGCTTGCTTGATCAGGTCGACCGTTGCGGGGACGTCCGAGATGATCTGGTCGGGGTCCGGGCCGACGCCGATGTAGCGTAGGTTCGGAAGATAGGGCAGGGAGCCACCGCGTGAAGCAAGGCGGACGATCTCGGCCATCGTGAAGGCCACGTAGCGGCGGGCCTCGGCAGGCAGCTGGGCGTAGGAACGCACTTTCGTGATATCGGCCGTCCAGCCGGGCAGGGTGGCGTAGATAGGCTGCAGGGTACGGCGCACGGCGTCATTGCGGGGAACGCCCGAGACGACCTTGCCGGCCGAATCGCGGTAGCCCGTGCAGACGAGGAGCTCGCCGCCCTTCCATTCGCCGTGGGGCGAGAGGGCATCGAGTTTGTTAAGGACGATATCGTCATAGCCACCATAGCGGAGGGCGTCGGCTTTCTCGACGAGGTCTGACCAACCCACCATGCGCTGGCGGCCGGTGCTGGTGCCGAATTCCAGCTTAGCGAGTGCGCGTTGGAGCGGGTGCTCCTCCGGCATCTTCGTCAGGAAGACGTGCGTGCCGACCTTCGTGTCGTAAGCCTTGCAGCAGCCGACGGTGTGGATGGCCTGGACGGGGATGCCGGCGGACTGGAAGAACTCCGGCGTGTAGGTGTGGGAGGCCGTGACGTTTGGGGCGAAGCCCGCACGCTTATCGAGCCAGTAGGCTTGGCCGAATTCGCCGATGACGCGGCGGTCGGCGGCGAGGTCGCCGAGGATGCGTTCGCGGACATCACCGATCGTATGGGCGAGGGAGGCGCCGGCCTGCCAGTAGCAGTCGAGCACGGCGGTGTGGTCGAAGGAGAAGGGCGTCTTGCCGGCGAAGCGGGTAAAATCGAATTCGGCCGGCGTGAAGACGCCCGACTCGATGGCGCCCTTGTTGGCCCGGAGTTCGGCCTCCGTGAGCTTAGCGAAGAGACCGGCCCACTTGTCGGGGGAAAGCTTGCAGACGTCCCGCACGATGGCGGCGGCGCGGTCGAGTCGGGCGGAGAGGCGCGTCGCGTAGTCGGATTTAGCCCCAAGGAACTCGGAATAGTGGATCTGGAACTGGCCGACTTCATCCGCGTAGGCAGGCGTGATGCCTCGACCGGTCGAGCCGCGGGCTTCGTGGCCGAGGACGTTGATGCGGTAGTCCTCCCAAGCGAGGTCGAGGATGCGATGGGAGACGTCACTGATCATGCAACGTTCGTCGATGAGTAGGCGGTTCAGGACCGGGATGCCGATCTTCTCAAGCGGGAGCGCTTCCCAGAGCGCCTTGCGCGGGTCGGCGACGACACCCGCGCCGAGGGCGAGGCAGGCAACGTCATGTTCGGCCACGCCGCCCGGGAGCAGGTTGAGTTTCAATCCGGCGACCGTGTGGCCGGAGTTGGCGCCGCCGTTAACTTTGAGGACCGTGCCGACCACGTCGCGTCGTCCGGTGAGCGCCTGCAGTTCGCGGACGATCTCGGGAATCAGGCGGCCTTTGCCTTCGTCTCCCATACTGATGCCGACATCGGCGATGAGTTTGCTTTTAAAGGGAGTGAGGGCCATGGGCAGGAAAGGGGAGGCGGGCGGGGTAGCCGTCCGCGGTTGGATGACGTCGTGGGCGGATCAGGCGGAAGGCCCCTTCTGGCTTTCGTAGAAATCGTTGATTTTCTTCGC
>CAXNEN010000069.1:0-7302 GCA_964201505.1 Opitutales bacterium | reverse complement strand
TAGGGGTTAGCCCTGACGCGCCTTGTAGCGAGGGTGCGTCTTGTTGATCACGTAGATACGGCCCTTGCGGCGAACTACTTGGCAATTCGGGTGGCGCTTCTTCAGCGACTTGAGGGAGGAGGAGACTTTCATGGTCGGGAGAGCCGTTTAAGCAACGGCAGGTCGGCCAACAAAGGTAACCTGCGACCGACTGTCAACGGGATTTCCTGTGCTTGTTTAAGCTTTCGTTCGGGCTATGACTTCAGGGTATGGAAACACGCGTCCGCCCCGCCTCACCGGCCGATATCCAGGCGATCAACGCAATTTATAACCATTACGTCCGGACCAGTACCTGCACCTGGCACCTGACCGAGGAGACCCATAAAGGAAGGGCCACCTGGCTCCGGAACCGCAGCCCAGCCCATCCGGCCTTGGTCATCGAATCCGAGGGCAAAGTGGTCGGTTGGGGCTCACTTTCGACCTATAATACCCGCCAGGGGTGGTCCGGCACGGTCGAGGACTCGATCTTCATCGACCAGTCCCTGCACGGCAAGGGCCTGGGCAAACGCATACTGCAGGAGCTCCTGCTCCGCGCGGAGGCCATCGGCCACAGCTCCGTGATCGCCCGAATCTCGGGCGAACAGACCCCTAGCCTGCGCCTGCATTCCGCCCTAGGCTTCGAGCAAGCCGGGCTCTTGCGCGGCGTCGGACACAAATTCGGCCAGAAACTCGATTGTGTCTACATGCTGAAAACCCTGCGCCAGCCCTGACCTTGACAGAGCGGGGGCTAACCCTTTGCTCACCTATCCGCTTTAATGCTCAGGTGGTGGAATGGCAGACACGCTGGATTCAGGTTCCAGTGCCCCTCAAGCGTAAGGGTTCAAGTCCCTTCCTGAGCACCAAAAGCAAGACACGACCCCGGCGACCCCGGGGTCGTCCGTTTGGCCCGAATCCCATTTGTATCTACTTATCAACTACAATCCGCCTATCCCTACCCCTGTCCCTACCCCCGACCCTACCCCTCGTAGTTAGAGCCTTCCCCTCATCACAAGGAAGATTGTCCCCCACGGGCAAACCCTCCATGTTTCCTCCGAACCGATGGCGGACCTCACCACATTGCCCGACCTCCTCCCCTGGCCCTTCCTGGTCTGTAGCCGTAAGGGTGAGATCCTGTTCGCCAACCTGCTCGTCGACCGGGCAGTCGGCCAGAAGGTCCAGGCGGGGATGAACATCGATAAGCTCTTCCTCGAGCTCGAGAACGGACTGCCCGCCTCCACCCTCCTCCATTCGGCCGCCCGCTGGTCTGCCTGGAGCGGGATGCTTGAGGTCCGTAACGTCAATGCCGGTGAACCCATCCGCGCCGCCAAAATTATCCTGCAACCCGACCCAAAGTTCGACCGGCAGGTCTGGCTCATCTTCGCCGAGGATGCGCAGGTCAACGGCGCCCCGATCCTCACGCCGCGCTCAGGCATGAGCCTCGCGCGTACCCTGATCGAGAACTCCCCCGACTTCATCATCTTCCGCGACCTGCAGGGCCGCATCCTGCACACCAGCCGCAGCCTCGACGAGTTCCTCGCCTTGCCCTACCGCGGCTACATCGCCGACCTGACCCTCGCCGATATCCTCTCTTCCAAGACGGCCGCCCAATTCCGCCATTTCGATGAGGAAGTCGTCCGGACCGGCCAGCGCGTACTGCACGCGGTCATGCATTTCGAGACGCAGGACAGCCGCTCGCGCCTCGTCCGCGTCGTCCACGAACGCATCAAGGGCGGCGGCGGCCTGCCGAATGGACTCCTGACCTTTGCGGTCAATATCACCGAATCGGTCGACGAACATAACCGCCTGCGCATCGCCCTCGAAAAAGCCGAAGAAGTTGCCGCCGCCAAATGGCAGTTCGTGGCCAACGTCACGCACGAGATCCGTAATCCGATCAACGCCATCCAGGGACTTTGCGAAACGAACCTGGAGCTGGCGGCACCGCTTTCGCCGGAAGTCCTGCGCAAGATCCAGTCCTGCGCCAGCGAGCTCGAGGATACCGTCCGCGACGTGCTCGACTTCTCCCGGCTCGACCGCGGCAACGTCACCATCGAGAACATCCCCTTCAACCCCGTCCGCGCGGTGGAGGAAGTCACCGCCCAGTTCCAGCATCAGGCCGGGCGTAAAGGCGTCGAACTGGCCGCCCTCGTCAAGGCCGACGCGCCGCAATCCGTGCTCGGCGACCCCATCAAGTTCCGTCGGATCATCGCCAACCTCGTCGGTAACGCGGTGAAGTTTACCGAGAACGGCCACGTGCATGCGGAACTCGAATTCGAGGAACGTAACGGTCGGCTCCGGGCGCAGCTCACCGTCCGCGACACGGGTATCGGCATCCCTGCCGACCGTCTCGAGAGCATCTTCGAGCCATTCACGCAGGCCGACGCCTCCACGACCCGGCGGTTCGGCGGCACGGGCCTCGGCCTGACAATCGTGCGCAGCCTCACGCAGGCGATGGACGGCTACATGAAGGTGATGAGCGAAGTCGGCACCGGCTCGAGTTTCGCCGCGACGGTCATGGTCGAACCCAACCCGGTCTTCGCGCCCCCACCGCAACCCAAGCTCGCCGGCCAGCGGATCCTGCTCGTCGCCGGCGACCCCGCCGTCCGCCGATGGTTCGCCGACTCGCTTTCTTATTGGGGCGCCGAATGCGAGCAGACGGAGACCTATGAAGATGCCGAAGCGCTTTGGGCGGCCGCGGCCGCCGCCGAGAACCCCTTCAGCCGGGCGATTATCGACCTACCCGAAGACGTCAGCCCGCGCCTCCCGGCGTTCCCGCGCGAACAGGTCATCCTGGTGACTTCTTCCGAAGTCGAATTCCGCAGTCAGGCTCAGCTCTTCCGCCCAGTCACGCTCACGGCCCTCTGGACCCGCTTCAGCACCGAAGCCCCGACCCGCGACGAACACGAGCCAACCCTCGGCGCCCCCCGAGCCTCCCGAAGCCTCCGCGTGCTCCTCGCTGAAGACAACGAGGTCAATCGCGAGGTCGCCAGCGCCCGCCTCCGCCGCGCCGGCCACGAAGTCAGCGCCACCGTCGACGGCTCCGCCGCGCTGGACCTCTGGCGCACCAAGGAATTCGACGTCGCGATTCTCGATATCCAGATGCCAATCATGGATGGACTATCCGTCGCTACCGCCATCCGGGCCGAAGAACAGGCCCGCGGCCGCCGCCGCACTTCGCTCTTGGCGCTCACCGCCATGACCCAAGAACTGGATCGCGCCCGTTGCGAGGCCGCCGGCTTCGACGCCTACCTCGCCAAGCCGGTCCGCGGCGTGGAATTACTCGAAAAACTGGAGCTTCTCGCCGCCAGCCAAGAAGCCGCCCTCGGTCGCGTTCGGGACGACGAGTTCGCCGCCAACCTCGAGGCCGCCGAAACCGAGGATGCCGAAGACCTTAAGGCCGCCGCCCGGGCCTTCCTTCGGCACGCCGAGGACATCATCTCCCGCCTGTGCGCCGCCCGCGACTCCTCGGAGCCAGACACCCTCAGCCGCGAAGCCCACGGGGCCAAAGGTATGCTCTCCCTGATGGCCTGCACCGGCCTTGCTCGCCTAGCCAATAAGATCGAACGCCAGCCGACCGAAACCTCGGCCCGCGCCCGGACGGATGAACTCATCGACGGCTTGCGGAAACTGCGAGAGACGCTACAGTCTCGTTCTGACCTGAGCCCTGATGGCCAAGCCGAAACTCAAACCCGAAATCAAGACTGAGACGCTGGTCTCGGCGGCGCCTAAGTGGAACGTCGTCGTGCTCAACGATCCCATCAACTATCAGGCTTACGTCGTCGTGGCCTTCATGAGGGTGCTGCGCATCAGCGCCGCCGAAGCCAAGAAGCTCATGCGGGACATCCACGCCGAAGGACGCGCGACGGTGTGGACCGGCGATCGCGAACGAGCCGAGATGCTCTCGCTCGAACTGCAACAGTGGCACCTCAACTCCCTCCTCGAGAAAGATGGCTGAACTGCGCCTCAGCATGACCCAGGAGGCGCGCACGGTGCTCTCCGACCTGCTCCGACTCATCGCCCCCGCCGCGGCCCGGGTCTCGGTCAACCGCGCCAACGTGCCCGGCGCCGATGAGGAGATTGCTGGCTTCTGGGTCGATACGCTCACCGCGCAGGCCTCCGAGGAGGCCCGCCTGCTCGCCGTGGCCTTCGCCAGCGCCAAGGGCGACCCGGCGGTCATCCTGCTCCCCAACGAGGCTCAGGCTCAGGCCTTCCTCCGTGCGCTTTCCGCCGTTCGCCTCGCGCTCCGCGACCTGGTCTTCGCCGATATCACTGACGCCCAGCTGGAAAGCGCCGAGGACATCGACGATGAGGCCCTGCCGACCGAGAAACGCCACGCCCTCGCCTGCTACGCTTGCTTCGGACTGCTCCAGCAATCGCTCATCGGACAGCTCTGCCCCGAGGCCTTCGACTGAGCGACGAAATCGGTTGAACGTCCGCTCCTGAACCGCAACAAACAGGGCGTGCGCAGTGGCCTCCTTCATTTCATCTCCGCCGTCGGTTCCTTCGGTCGCCAGCTCGTATCCCTCCCTCGGCCAAAGTTTCTCCCTTTCGTCGGCGTCGTCCGCTCGATGGACGGCTCGACTTTCAAGGCGGACCTCGTCGCCGGCCTGAACGTCGCGCTACTCGCCTTCCCGATGTCGATGGCCTTCGCGATGAAGGCCGGCCTGCCAATCTGGTGCGGACTCGTCGGTTGCGGCGTCGCCGCCGCAGTGGCCCCGCTCTTCAGTGGCTCCGCCAATCTCTCCGCCGGCCCGACCAACGCCACCGCGGCCTTGCTACTCGGCACTATCGTCACACTCAGCGCCACCAACCCAGAACTACGCGACTCTGCGCTGCCAACCTTGGTGCTGATGACGGGACTCTTCCTCCTGCTCGCCTCGTGGCTGCGCCTGAGCGGCTTCGCCGACTTCGTCCCGCGCACGGTGATCTCCGCCTACATCGCGGCCGCCGCTCTCCGCGTCATCGCCCTCCAGCTACCGATTGCCATCGGCATGCCGGGTGAACATCTAGGCGAGACCCTGCCCGAAGTGCTATGGCAGGCCATCGGCATGAGACGGTTGCTCATCAACCCCGAGCTGGGCCTAGCCATCGTGACGGGCATCGTCTACTTCCTGCTCCGGCCGAAGTACGGCGCGGGCAAGGCTATCCTCGGCGCCGTCGCCGTCGCGACCTTCGGTGCGATCCTCGCCCAGAATCTCGCCCTGAGCCAAGGTGGCCGGGCTGATCTGGTCGCCTATGTTGGCCAAGCCGCCCAACCCGGTGCCGCCCTGCCCCTGCCCGATTTCTCCGGCCGCACGCTCTCGACGCTCTTCTCGCCAGCCCTCGCGCTGGCGGTGCTAATCGTCATCGAGGGGACAGCCAACGCCCGCGCCTCAGCCTTGAAGACCGGCCGTCCGTCTGACCTTCACCAAGAAGTCTACGGACTCGGGATGGCGAATATCGCCTGTGCCTTCACCGGCGGCATGGCGGCCTCGGGTTCGATCAGCCGCTCGGCCCTCAACGTCGCCAGCGGCGCCCGCACCGCGATGGCCTCGCTGCTTTGCGGTGGCTTAATCCTCGGCGCCCTCTTCCTCGCCAGCCCCGCGGTGGCGGTCGTGCCGCTCTCGACCCTGGCGATCCTGGTCATCCTCGCCGAAATCGAACTCGCGAACTTCTCTGCGATCAAACTCATCCTTAAATCCGGCGCCCAGGACCGCATCGTCTTCCTCGCGACCTTCGCCACGGCACTCCTCGCCCCGCTCGATATCGCGATCTTCCTCGGCACGACGGTCGCCGTCGCGTTTTACCTGAAGCAGACGTCCACGCCGGCGGTCGTCGAATACGACTTCTCCGAAACCGGTGAAATCCGCGAACGCCCGAAGGGCCAAGGCACGACGGGCATCTCCATCCTGCACGTCGAAGGCAGCCTGCACTTCGGCGCGACCCAGGCCTTCCACGAACACCTGCGCCGCGCCTCGGCCGACCCGAACCTGAAGGTGCTCGTGCTGAAATTCCGCGAGGCGCTCTACCTCGACGCCAACGGCGTGTTGCTCCTGCGCGACCTGGCCGACACGCTGAAGGCCGACGGTCGCCACCTAATCCTCTGCGAGGCGAAGGCCGACACGATGAAGATCATCGTCAACGCCGGCCTCGACCAGTCGGTCGGCCCGGAGAACGTCTTCCCGTTCGACGACTCCCAGCCGAACCTGGCGCTGGCCAAGGCCGTTCGCCGTGCCCGCGAACTCGCGGGCGGCGGGCAGGCGGTCCTTCGTATCGTGACGGCCCCGCACCCGGATCTAACTAAGCCAGCGTCGGCCTCTGGCGAGGATTGGCAGATTTAGTCTTCCATCGCTGTTTTTCGGATAAGTCCTGCCGCCCATGGCGGCTTTTACGGCGGTTTTTGAATTATGGCTTGAAGCCCGCACCGGGACTCGCCCTTTTGGGGTGGTCTGTTGACCTGAAAGACACCCACCTTCCCAGCACCATGAGCCACTACAGCGAAATCCAAAAGCACCTCGGCACCGAAGCCGAAAACCTCCTCGGGTTCAATAACCCGAAGATCAAGAAGGAGCAGATCCATTCCCCTCGCGCGGATTGGGTCGATCACGCCTTCTCCGCCTCGGATCGTAATAACCGCGTCCTGGCCAACCTGCAGCGCCTCTACGGTTCCGGCCGACTCGCCAACACGGGCTACGTCTCGATCCTCCCGGTCGACCAGGGCATCGAACACTCCGCCGGCGCCTCCTTCGCCAAGAACCCGATTTACTTCGACGGCGAGAACATCGTGAAGCTCGCCATCGAAGGCGGTTGCAACGCGGTCTGCTCCACCTTCGGCGTCCTCAGCAGCGTCTCCCGCCGCTACGCGCACAAGATTCCCTTCATGGTGAAGATCAACCACAACCAGCTGCTCACCTACCCCAACGTGGGTGACCAAGTGATGTACGGCACCCTGAAGCAGGCTGCCGACATGGGCTGCGCCGCCGTCGGTGCGACGATCTACTTCGGCTCCGCCGAGACTAACCGCCAGATCATCGAAGTCTCCCACGCCTTCCAGCAGGCCCACGAACTCGGCATGGCCACCGTCCTCTGGTGCTACACCCGCAACAACGCCTTCAAGACGAAGGAGAAGGACTTCCACGTGTCCGCCGACCTTACCGGTCAGGCCAACCACCTCGGCGTCACCATCTGCGCCGACATCATCAAGCAGAAGCTCCCCGAGAATAACGGCGGCTACCTCGCGATCCAGGCCACGGAATCCTCCTACGGCAAGATCGACAAGCGCATGTACACCGACCTCGCTTCCGATCA
>CAXNEN010000068.1:0-7373 GCA_964201505.1 Opitutales bacterium | reverse complement strand
AGCTCCTTCTTCATGCGGCGGCTGACCAGCCGGACGCGTTCGACGGTGGCGCGAACCCAGGCATGGTCGGCATGGGCCATGTTGAGCCGGACCACGTTGGCGCCGGCGTTGATAATCGCTTCCAGCTGGGCCTCCGATTCAGTGGCTGGTCCGATGGTGAAAGTGATGCGAGTGTGACGGAAGGACTTCACAGGGTTTATGACAACTTATGAAAGGTGGAGATGCAAGGGAAAGAACGCCCTAGCAATCGGCACAATTGGGTGATTTTACGGCACTCTTTCCGCCTCGAGGTCACGCTTGGCCGTCATGCGCTCTTCAAAGAATGTCGTTTGCTCGAACGGCCACGTGGTTTCTTCCTTCAGCTTCCAGGCGGCGTGTTCGAAGAGGTGCGCGCGCGTCCATTCCGAGTAATCGAGATCGTCGGTGCGGAAGTGCAGGCGCGCGCCAGCGGCGGCGCGCTGGGCGAGGAGATCGAGGCTCGAGGCTTGGATGAAGCGGTGCTTGTGGTGCTTCTTCTTCGGCCACGGATCCGGATAGAGGATGAAAATCTTGCGGAGTACGACGGCGGGCGGGAGCGCTTCAAGAAACTCCGTCGCCTCGGCCTTCAGGAAGATGACGTTGTCCAGCTTCCCCAGGGTTTGCTTACGGACCGAGCGTTCCACGCGGTGCGTGATCAGGTCGATGCCCACACAGAATTCGTCGGGATGCGCCGCGGCGTAGGCGGCCAGCCAGTGACCGTGGCCGCAACCCAGCTCGAAGGTGATGTCCGTGCGACCCACCAGGGCGTCGGCCAGAGTCGTGGCGAGGCGGGCAACGTTGGCCGCCCGCCGGGCATCCGCCCCCTCCTTGCCCATGACTTTGGTGTGTTCCGGCACGAGGGGGGTTAAGAGGGAAAGGGGGAGGGAGGCAAGCGGGGGGATGACAGATGACGGATGGCAGAATGGAGGGCTGAGTTGAATGAGGCTATTGAGTATGGAGCATGGGGGATAGAAGCCGTTACGGGTGGCGGGTGGCAGCCCCGGGTGGCAGGTGGCGGGTAGGGCGGCGATTGCCATCGCCGCCGTTCGAGGCCCTTGGTGGGGTATTCTCGGGGTCTTAGTCAGGTGCGAAGGCGTCCGATGGCCGTCGGCGAACGGACGTGATGGCAATCACGTCCCTACCTATAGGTCTTGCTGCGAATAACTCCGGCTTCCCTCGCTGGGGTGGTTGGAGTCTCTTGGGGGTCTATGGCCAAGGTAGATATCGAAGTCGTCCAGAAGATCCTCAAAGCAAGCGGGGTCGATGTGCGCGTTGCCGCCGAGATCCTCAACCAGATCCGCGATGCCGTGGCCGAGGATTCGGTCGAGCGTGAGAAGCCGGCGAAGAAGCAGATGCTCGTCTTGGTCAGTGAACCCGAGGAAGGCCTGCCCAAGGATCTGACCGGCTGGATCGTCCAGCTGCTCGAGGACGATGATCCTAAGGAAGTCTCTGCCAAGATTGTCGAGGTCGCCAAGGCCTTCAATGAATCTCCCAAGGGACAGCGCGTGCCGGTCGAGTCGTTCGGCGACGCGGTGCAGAGCATTTCCGGGAAACTTTTCAAGGAGAGCGATCTCTGGATTAAGACGCGTGAACCCGTGCGAATTATCCCGGTGAAGAATTCGATTGGTCGCCGTCGTCGCGACTAAGCGAGATGTTTTCGCCGTATTTCCAGAATAAGGTTCTGGGAAAAGCGAATTTAGAGGCACTTTTTAGCCACTTTTGAGTGTTTGATTGCTCTCGCCTCAGGGGGGGGAGGGGCTAACTTGACCCCATACTATGAAGTTCAAAAACTTCCCTATCTACCGCATCGAATGGGTGACCTCCACCTTTCTGATCGTGACGGCCCTCCTCTCGCTGACCGTCGTGCCTTGGTTCCTCTGGACCCAGTACAACCTCCCGCCTGACGCCGCCAATAAGGTACAGGGCTGGGTCTTCATCTGGGCCCTGTTCGTGTTCTATTACTACGCGACTGGCTTCGGCATCACTCTGGGCTACCACCGCCTGTTTTCCCACATTTCCTTCAAGGCCAAGTGGCCGGTGAAGCTCTTCGTCCTCCTCTTTGGCGCCGCTTCCTTCGAGAATTCGGCCCATGATTGGTGCGCTGACCACCGTATCCACCACAAGCATGTGGATGAAGATGATGACCCCTACGATATCTCCAAGGGCTTCTTTTACGCCCATATCGGCTGGCTCCTTTTCCGCTTAAAGCCGCCGGCCCCCATCACGAACGTTAAGGACCTCGAAGCCGACCCCCTCGTCATGTGGCAGCACCGCTATGTCCAGTGGATCGGGGCCTTCGTGGGCTTCGTCTGCCCGGCCGCTCTCGGCTACGGTTACGCCGTGCTCAGTGGCTTCGCCAACCCTGGCATGACCGCGCTCGCCGCCTTCCTCATCGCCGGCCTGCTCCGCACGGTGGTCGTCCAGCAGGGCACCTTCTGCATCAACTCGCTCTGCCACATGATCGGTCGCCAGCCTTACTCCACGGACCACAGCGCCCGTGATAGCGGTGCTGTCGCACTCCTCACCTTCGGCGAGGGCTACCATAACTATCACCACGAATTCCAGCACGACTACCGCAATGGCGTGAAGCCCTGGCAGTTCGATCCGACCAAGTGGATCATCTGGACGCTCTCTAAGGTCGGCCTCACCGAAGACCTGCGCCGCGTGCCGGATTCCCGCATCATGGCCGCCGAGCTCAAGGAAAAGAGCCGCACCCTTGGTCGGGATATTGATTCTCTCGCCGCCCGCCTCGACGTCCGCACCCGCGAACTCAAGGCCAAGCCAATCGCCGCCGCCCACGAGCTCGCCAAGGAACTCGCCCTCCGCGCCGAAGCCCTCAAGGAAGCCGCCACGACCAAGGCCGAAGTGGCTCAGGAAACGATGGCCGAACTGCGTGGCCTGCTCAATCAGGCAGCTTCGCACCTCGAGACCCTGCGTCGCGCTGGCGCCGGTTCGGCGGCCTAAGCGCCGTTCGCTGAGGACTGCAGTCCCTGAATCAGTTCGAGGACCTTCGCCTCGATCTGAGCTAGGGCGTCGTCCGGATGGGCGAAGTCGATATCGTGTACGGCCCAGTATTCGATGCGGTCGGCCCACTCCGGGTGTGACTGGAGCATCATGGCGTGGTGCTCATCCCTCTTGAGCGCGATGGTCCGATGGGCCCGTTCTAGGTCCTCCCGGCGGAGTTGGGTGGGTGCCGGACCAGTCAGGTCGAGGGGAATGCCGAGTTCGCGGAGGCGCTTTTCGGTATCCCGGGAAATCAGGGTGGGTTCGTCGGCCACCAGGGAGGTGAGGAGGCCGCGGGAAAAGGCCCGGGCGGGGTGCCCCATCTGGGCGGCATGCCAGTTGAAGAGGGCCTCGGCATGGCGGCTGCGGTAGAAGTTCCCCGTGCAGACAAACAGGGTGAGGGGGCCAGAATCTGCGCTTGTGCGGAGGGACATGCCGGGTAGTGTCCACCCAACCTAACCTCACTGCCATGGTACGCAATCTGTTCGTTCTCTCCCTCCTTTCTTTCGCTATCGTCGGTTGCATGGGCCCTAAAAAGGGTCCGTCACCCGTCACCGATGGTGCTGGCGACGCCAACCTCGTCCCGGCCACCCTGACTCCGATCGCCGCTCCGGCGCTGACCCCTGAGCCTGCTCCGGCCGCTGCGAAGGCTCCGACCAAGGGCAAGAAGCTGCCTCTTAACAGTAACAGCAGCAAGTAAGCCGCAAGGCTTACATCAATGACACTTCGGTGACGAAGGTGTCGACCTGACCGGGCTCCGCAAAACGGAGTCCGTTCTTGTGTTCGGGGCTGTTGGGCGGGCCCATCCAAGGCTCGACGCAGTAATACGGCGCTTCGGGATCGGGCGTCCACGTGACGACGCTCGCCCAGCTGCCCGGAATCGCTTCCTCGCCGACCTTGATGGTGATGTCTTCTTCGCCCGACTTCGGCCCGAAGCTGAGCGTGGCGGACTTGAGGTTGGTGAAGATGCAGTCGGAGAGGTGCGGGTTATCGAAGCCGATCGCCTCGGCGCCCTTGAGCTCGCCGAACGGGATCAGTTTTCCGTCGGCGGCGTGGCGCCACTGCTTCTTCGACGGGATCTTCACGATGTAGTCTCGGCGGCTGAGTCCCGGGTGCCACGGCAGCGTGAAGTAGAAGTGATGGCCGGCGCACCACGGCAGCGGCTGGGCGTCACGGTTCTCAAATTCGAACGTAATGCGCAGGAAGAGCTCGAGGAAGTCGAAGCGGATCCGGAAGTCGTAGGCGAAAGGATAGCAGCCGCGGCCGCGCGCATCCTGGATCATTCGTACCACCGCATGCTTGGGGCCGCTTTCGATAATTTCAAAGGCGGAATCGCGAGCAAAACCGTGCTGTGGCATAGGGCGTTTGACGCCGTCGGCGGCCTTCCAGGCGAACTTCTCGCCGTCGGCGTAGTTACGGCCCATGAAGGGGAAGAGAATCGGGTTACCGCCGCGGACGGGCCCAATCTTGTCGAGGTCCATGGGCGCGCCTTCGGGCCAGAAGAGGATCTCGCGACGGCCCGAGGGGACATCGAGTTTCCAGCGGAGGAGGCGCGCGCCGCGCGTCATGCATGTCTCATAGGTCGAGGCACCGACCCTCCACCGTTCCATGGGCACGCCGTTCTCTTCGTAGCTCTGCATAGGGCAGAGCAAACGCGGCGGCCGCCCGGTGGCAAACGCGGACTTAACCCGCGCGTTTGGAGAAGCGGTAATGGCAGACCATCCACTCCGCGCCACCCCGGAAGTTCCAGAGCTCGGCGCAGGCCATGAAGAACACCCGCCAGTTCGCTAGCCAGGCCTTCGCTCGCGGCTCACCATAGGTCTGCGCGAAGATGCGGAGAATCTCCTCGCGGTGGAGGTCGGTATTCTGGAGCCAATGCTCCGACGTCTGGCCGTAGTGGCGGCCTTCGACGTCCCACTGGGCCTCAAGCCTGAGGTCATCCTGGAAGCGACTGGCGAGGCAGTTGGAGGGCATGATGCCGCCGGTGAAGAAGTGGCGCGACATCCAGTCAGTCGAGTTCTTGGCCGCAAAATGGTAGGCAATATCCTTATGCGTGAAGACGTGGAAGAACAGCTTACCGCCGGGCTTAAGCCAACCGGCGATGCGGCGCATGAGCTCGCCCCAGTTCTTCATGTGCTCGAACATCTCGACCGACACCACGCGATCGTAGCGCGAGGCCTCGGCGGCAAAGACGTTCATATCGCAGGTGATGACCCGGACGTTCTTGAAGCCGCGCTGGGCGCATTCGAGTTCGATGTGGGCGCGCTGGGATGCCGAGTTCGAGACGCTGGTGATGCGGGCGTTCGGGTATCTATCGGCCATCCAAAGCGTGAGCGAACCCCAGCCGCAGCCGAGTTCGAGGATCTCGAGGCCATCCCGGAGTTCGGCGCGGGCGCACGTGCGGGCTAGCATGGTCTCCTCGGCTTCACCGATGGTTTCGTTGCCGAGCGCGTAATAGCAGGAGGAGTATTTCAGGCGCGGGCCGAGGCAGAGTTTATAGAACGCCGCGGGCACCTCGTAATGCTGTTCGTTGGCCGCTTTAGTTTCGATGGCCACGGGGAGCTTACGCAGCTCAGCCGCAAAGGCGTCGACCTTGGCGAAGCGCTCCGCCGCGGAGTCCGGGCGTTCGTCCGCGAGGCGCACCCGGAGCAGACGGCGGATGCCCCAGCGGATTACGCTGTCCGGCAGGATGTCCTTTTCGATGAGGGTATCGATGAGAGGCATGACCATACTTTACACAATGACCCCCTCGCTGGCAATCCGCCGCAGCGGAAAATCAGCGCGGGGGCGGGCGGGGCCAGAAGGCCGGTACGCGCGCCTGGTAGTCGGCGTAGGCGGGCCCCTTTGACGTCAGCAGTTGCTGCTCCGTGAGCGGAATGCCGGTAACACGTGTCAGGAAATAGTACATCACGCCGACGCAGAGCAGGCCGGGGACGCCGCGGTAGGTGCTGTTATAGCTCATCAACAGGAAGCCGACCCAGACGAGCCATTCGCCAAAGTAGTTGGGGTGGCGACTCCAGGCCCACAGCCCGCGTTCGCAGACCTGGCCCTTGTTGGCTGGGTCCTTCTTGAAGGCCGCCAGCTGCGCGTCGGCAATCGTCTCGATGAGCAGGGCGAGGCCGACCACGCCGAGGCCGACCCAATGGATAGCCTGAGCCGGGCCGTAAGCGCCAGTAGGATTCGAGGACAGCAGGGGCAGGCAGAGGACCGTGAGGACGAGCGCTTGGATGAAATAGAAATACGCCATCTGCGCCGGCATGCGCTCACCGTGCTCGGCCCGCATCTTGAGGTAGCGGCCGTCTTCTTGGTCGAGATGCCCGAGTACGCGACCTGCGAGGTGTGTCCCGAGACGTAGGCTCCAGAGCACCGTCGCACCGGCCATCAGTAGGCCTTGGCCTTCGAGGTGGTGGTAGACGAAGAAGTGGGTGGCCAGGACCTGCACGCCGACGAGCGCGAAGCCGTACGACCAAGCGACGTCGACGATGGACCAGTTATCAATTTTCTTAGCGACGAGCCAGCAGAGCGCGAAGAAGACACAGGCTTCGCCGAGGAGAATCAGGAATTCGAAACCGAGTTCGAAGAGGGGGCTCATGGGGCGGGAGGTTTGGGGATGAGACGATGAAACGTTCGACGCAGGATAAGGTGCAGGAGCCAGCAGGCGAGCGGGACCGTCACGGCCCAGCCGATGAGCCCATGCAGGCCGGTCAGCCAGAACTTCTCCAGAAAATCGGGCAGGGAGCGGTTGAATTCGTCGATAATCGCCTTCGGGGTGAGGGCGAAATGCCGCGCCCCCGAGAGCGTCTCGCCGAGGCGGACGAACGGCACGATAAGCAGGACCTGCAAGGGAAAGGCGCTGTGGTTGATGATCTGCATCACCACGTGGTTGAGGCGAAAGAGGCGGCCGGCGACCAGGCAGAGCAGGGTCGTCAATCCGATGAACGGTACGATCGCGATGGCGAAGCTGACCGTGACCGCGGCCGAGACGGCCTCCGGGGTCGCGCCTTGGCGGAGTTCCGCGACGAGCGGATCACGCACCCTAAGGCGCAGCCAATCGGAGACACGTCCCATTCAGGCGACCTTACGCGTGAAGAACACCTTGCCAAGGTCGGTCTCACCCTTGGAGCCGAAGAGGCAGAGCAGGGCGTAAGCGGCGATGGCGAAATTGCCGAGGAGCATCAGCGCGACGAACCAGCCGAGGCGCGAGGCGATGGTCTGCTCGCGCCAAGCGACGTAGAGCCAAAAAGCGAGGAAGCCAAAGTAGGCGTCGAACATCGTGGCCAAGCCCCACGGCTCCGAGCAGACGGTCACGTAACCGCCCACGACGTTGAGACCCTTGCCGGCGTATTCGGGGA
>CAXNEN010000067.1:0-7391 GCA_964201505.1 Opitutales bacterium | reverse complement strand
CTCCGCCCCTCTCCCTAACGAAGATGACCCATGGAAATGACGAACCGAAAGGGGGGAAGCAAGACGGAACTGCCCGTCCGCGACCCCGTTTAGACAGGAAATATAAGCCTGTTTTCCGTCAGTTAGGCAGGTCCAGCCAGTAGACGTCTGCCTGATTCCGCCGGATCGCCGGAAAAAGCCAGCCGCGGGGCTCCGGGATGATCTCATGAAGGTCGAAGACCTGGACCGACTTCGGTAGCGGCTCGAAGAACAGGGTGAACTGATAGGGACGACCGAAGGGTACCGGCATCCAATCCGGATAGAGGGAGATGTTCTCGCAGCCGACCATCGAGCTCGTGTGAGGCGAATCACGGTCCAGCAGGAACGTGCTCTGCCAGATACGCAAGGAGTGGGAGTAATTCGGAGCACAGCGCACGTGCACGACGACCGGATCCAACGGACGGACTTCCACCTCGATCTCAACGTCCGGAAGGACGGTGGGCGTAGGCGACAGGGGAGACAGACTCATCGGTACCACCATGATACCCCATGGAGCCTGGACGGCAAGGCGCGGCCGATTAGTCCGTTGACTCCCCTGCCCCGCCAGAGCGTCATAGCGGGCATGGAATCAGGCTCTGAAGACCAACCCCGCCTCACTGGCGCCGAACGCAGCAAACTGCGCAGCCTCGCCCAGACGCTCGACCCGAAGGTGTTCGTTGGCAAGGCCGGCGTGAACACTGGCATCGCCAACCTCCTCGCCGAAGCCTTCCGCAACGCCGACCTAGTCAAGATCCGCTTCACCGCCGAACGCGAAGAAATGGACAAGCAGGCCCAGGAGCTGGCCAAGCTCACTGAAAGCGAAGTCATCGGGAGCGTCGGCCGGACGGCGACCTTCTTCAAACTCGGCTCCAACGCCGAATAACCGATGGACGCCTCGCTGTTTCAGTCAAGGCACGAGGCACTTATCGACCAGGCGGAATCTTCGCTCCGCCGTCTGACGCCGGTCGCCACGACCCGCCCCGAACGGCTGCACGAAGCGATGCGCTATTCGCTCGAAGCGGGCGGCAAGCGACTGCGACCGGTCCTCTGCCTCGCCTCCGCCGCTGCCTTCGCGCCTCAGGCCGACGCCTCCCACGCCGCGATAGCGCTCGAATGCATCCACACCTATTCGTTGATCCATGACGACTTGCCGTGCATGGATGACTCCGACCTGCGCCGCGGACGCCCGTCGTGCCACAAGTCCTTTGACGAGGCCACCGCCCTGCTCGCGGGCGACGCGTTGCAGCCTCTGGCCTTCGAACTCCTCGCCACCGGCTACGCTTCCAAGCCAGCCCTCGCTACCGCCCTCGTACGCGAACTCGCTCTGGCCGCCGGCTCCACGTTGCTCGTCGGCGGACAAACCGAAGATATGGACGGGCAAGAGAATGATGCGGACCGGATTGAATTCATCCTCCTCGGCAAGACCGCCGCGATGCTCAGTGCCTCGTTCGCGATGGGTGCGATGGTTGGCGGCGCCTCTGCAGCCGACGTCGAACATTTCCGCCTCGCCGGGCGCTCCTCAGGTACCGCCTTTCAACTCGTCGACGACCTACTCGACCTCACCGCTGACGCCGACCAGCTTGGCAAGCCGGTCGGGGCCGACGCCGAGAACGGTAAATCCACCTATGTGGACATGCATGGCGTCGGCGCGACGAAGCAGCGTATTGAGGCGTTGACCATCGAGACCGTCGGCCACCTCCGCGCGACCAAGGGCGACACGGCCTTCCTCGTCGAACTGGTGCGCCGGATGTCCGCGCGCCGCAGCTGATCAGTCGTCGAGGCGACGGCCGCCGGACGGCAGCTGGTCAGGCAGGAACGCGTAGTAGGTGCCGATCCAGAGGCGCCAGGAGAACGCATGAATGAGCGGCGGCACTAGGAAGATTGCGCCGACCGCGAGACGAATCGCCCAGACCGAGCCGATCCATTCCAAACTTTGCGCCAACAGCACTAACGGTAAGACGCCGAAGGCAGTGAGTCCGTAATTCCAAACGATCGCGCCAAGGAAGAAACCTTCCTTGCGGCGCAGCGTCATACCGCAGCCCCCGCAGGTGGCCGGCGTATCCCATAGGTGCGCGAGCCAGCCCGTACGTTCGGCCGAATCGCGAACCTTCGCTCCGCAATCCGGACAGCGGCCGCAGGCCGACTTCCAGAAGATATCCGAGCGGAACTGCATAGTGTCAGGCTATCCGCGGCGACGGTGTAAGCAAGCCAAGCAAAAGGCCGGCCACCTTGCGGCAGCCGGCCTTGATAGCCGAACTCAGCGGAGCTTACTCGGCGGCGGTCTCACCCACCTGGAAGCGGGTGAAACGGACGATCGAGACTTCCTCGCCGACCTTGGTCTTAGCGGCGGCGATGAGGTCCTGAATCTTCTGGTCGGGGTCGCGGAAGTAAGCCTGTTCAAGGAGGCAGGATTCGGCGAAGAACTTGTCCACGCGACCGGAGATGATCTTCTCCATGTTAGCGAGCTGACCCTTCTTGCGGCCTTCGGCGGCCACAATCTGTTTCTCGCCCACGGCGATACGCTTCTCGAGTTCAGCGATGGCGTCGGCGTCGTTCGCGGCCTTCTGCTCGATGAGCTGACCCTTGTAGTCCTCGACGATGCGCTTGGCTTCGTCGATGGCCTTATCGGCTTCGGACTTCGTGAACTCGGTGGCGATTTCGCGCTCCTTGGCGACGACGTCAGGGGAGACGTCTTCACGGCGGACAAAACGGGCGTTGTTGGCGACGACCTGCATCGCGAGCTGGCGGGCCAGTTCGGCGACTTCTGGGTTGGCGGCAGCGGCCTGGGTCTTGAGGCCAAGTTCGAGGAGGACGGCGATCTTGGCGCCAGTATGGACATACGCAGAGACGCGACCCACGCCGGTGGCTTCGAATTTTAGGACGCGGGAGACCTTGAGGTTCTCGCCGATTTTGAGCACCTGATCGTTCAAGTAGTCGTTCACCTTGCGGGACTTGTCGGCGTGGTAAGGCTGATCGAGGAAACCATCGACGCCGGCAGCGGCGGCTTGGCCCACGAGTTCCTTAGCGAGAGCGATGAAGTTCTCGTTCTTGGCGACGAAGTCGGTCTCGCAGTTTAGTTCGAGGAGCGTCGAGGTGCGACCGTCGGCGGAGACCTGGACGGCGAGGATACCCTCGCTAGCCTTACGGTCTGCCTTCTTGTTACGCGTGGCGACTCCCTTGATGCGGAGGATTTCGACGGCCTTCTCCATGTCGGCGTTGGCTTCAACGAGGGCTTTCTTGCAATCCATCAGACCCGCGCCGGTACGCTGGCGCAGATCGTTGACCGTCTGAGCGGTGATAGCGGACATGGTCGGATTACTTCGACTTACGAGGGCTGGGGCGCTTCGCCGGAGCGGCGCCTTCGACGGCGTCGGAACCTTCGTTGGCCTTGAGCAACTCTTCGGAAATCTGGACTTCGGGCTGGACGGACTCGCCGGTGTTCTGGCGGGCGACTGGGGTCACAGTCTTGCGATCCTGGGTCACGGCCTTGCGGCGCGCGAGGCCACTCTGGACGGCCTGGGTGAGGACTTCGACCACGAGGCGGATGGACTTCGCGGCGTCATCGTTACCCGGGACAGGGAACTTGAGGAGGGTCGGGTCGGAGTTTGAATCGCAGAGGCCAATCACGGGGATGCCGAGACGGACAGCTTCGTTGACGGCGATCTCTTCGAGCTTGGTATCGATGACGATCATCGCGGACGGGAGTTCGCGGTATTCGAGGAGTCCTTCGAAGTTACGGGTCATCCGCGACATCTCGCGCTTCACGGCAGCGGCTTCCTTCTTGTGCATCTTGGCGAGGGAACCGTCCTGCTCCATGCGGAGGTAGGTGCGATACTTGTCGAGGGAGCGCTTGATGGTAGCGAAGTTGGTGAGCGTACCACCGAGCCAGCGATTCACGGCGAAGGGCATGCCCGTCGACTTGGCGGCCTGACGAACGACGTCCTGAGCCTGAGGCTTGGTCGCGACGAAGAGCACTTCTTTGCCCTTGGCGGCGGTGTCTTCGATGAAGGCGGCGGCGGCGGCGAGGCACGCGTGCGTCTTCTCAAGGTCGATGATCGAGACACCGTTGCGGTGGTCGAAGATGTACGGACGGCTACGGGGATTCCAACGACGGGTCTGGTGTCCGAAGTGGACGCCGGCATCGAGGAGGTCTTTGACTGTGATGTTCATGGTATGTTTAGCTCCGTATCCCTTTTCCTGCAGAAGGAGGGGACATTGGATCAGGGGGACTGACTGGTTTTTTGGTTTTATGTCCGAAGCAATCTGCGGTCGCTTCAAACGGTGGAAAGTGGGTTCAAACACCCCTGCCCGCCTGGTGCAAGCGGGAAAATCAGCCCAAAGGGGCACCTTTGGAACTGACAGACTCCCCGCCCTCCGCACGTTCACCGTAACGCGATGTCTTGGGCCTACCGGATACTCTTCCCTTTGCTGCTGATTCCGGCCCTCCCCTACTACGCGTGGCGGATGCTTCGACGGGGGGGGTACGGCACCGGTTTTAGCCAAAGATTGGGGTTTTTCCAGAAATTGGGCCCTAAAACTCAGGGAAGAAGACGTTTCTGGATTCAAGCGGTCTCCGTCGGAGAAATCGAGGCTATCGGTCCCCTCCTCCGCCAACTCAAGGCCGAAGGCACGGCCGAGATTATCCTGACGACCACGACCAGCACCGGTTTTCGCCTGGCTCAGGAGCGCTACGCTGATGTCGCCGACCACATCGGCATCTTCCCGGCGGACCTCTGGCCCTGTAGCGCCTTGGCTTGGCGGCGCATCCGGCCCGACGCCGTCATCCTCGTCGAGGGCGAGCTTTGGCCCGAACACCTCGCGCAAGCCCGCGCCCGCGGCGTCCCAGCCTACCTCATCAACGGCCGTATCTCCGACAAGTCCTTCGCGCGCCATCTTCGCTTCCGGAAACTCTCCGCGCATGTGCTCGGGCATTTCCAGCAGATCGCCGCAAGCAGCGAGGAAGATGCGCGTCGTTTCCGTGAACTCGGTTTCGACACGACGCTCACGGGCAATATTAAGTTCGACGTCGCCAGTGATGCGCCGATATCCGCCGACGAACGTCAGCGGCTCCGCGCCGACCTCGGCTTCGGCGATGATCCTCGGACGGTGGTGGTGCTCGGCTCCTCCACCTGGAAAGGCGAAGAGACGCTGCTCGTCCGCTTCGTGCGCGAACTGCGCGACGCCGGGATAGATGTCCGCCTCCTGCTCGTCCCGCGTCACTCCGAACGCCGCGCCGAAGTCGCCGCTGAAGCCAGCGCCAGCGGGCTGTCGTGGCACCAACGTTCCACTGGCGGAGCCGTGGCGACCGCCGACACGATTATCCACCTCGCCGACACCACGGGCGAACTTCGCCGCCTCACCCGTGCGGCCGACCTTGCATTCTGCGGCAAGAGCCTGGCTCCGCATGAAGGTGGCCAGACCCCCGTCGAATGCGCCGCCGCCGGCGTCGCCATCGTCTACGGCGGGCGTATGTCCAACTTCCGCGACATCTGCCGCGGGCTCGAACGCGCGAAGGCCGCGCTCAAGGCCGCCGATGCCCGCGAACTCACCAGCCTACTGTCTCGACTCGTCCAGGATGGCGCCGAGCGCACGGAAATGGGCCGCTGCGGCGCGGCCTGGCATCAGGGCAACCGCGGCGCGACCGAGCGCACCCTGGCTTTACTGCGGGATGATCAATCGATCCGGTAAACCTCGCGGAGGCGCCGGGCTTCTTCGCGCAGTTCACCGCCGAGGATGATCTCACGCGCACGCTTGGCGCCCACCGCTGGATCCGTCGCCTTACCTGCTACCCACAGTGACGCGCCGGCGCTGAGGCACAGTGTGTCCATGAGTCCATCGGAAACACCCCCCACCAGCAGGTCGCTGAACATCGCGACGTTCTCTTCCGGCGTCCCGCCGCGCAAATCGGCCACAGTGCAGGTCTTGAAACCGAAATCGCCCGGCAGCCAGACCGCGTCGACCGAGGCGAGCTCACCGCAGCCGCGCACGCGCACCTCACCGGTCGTGGTAATTTCATCCATGCCACCGCCGGCACGCGAATGTGTCACGAGCCCGCGCTTGACGCCGAGTTCACCCAGCGTGGCGGCGATCGGCTCGACCCAGCGTTCGTCATAGACCCCCACGACCATGTGCCCGGGCTGGGCTGGATTAATCAAGGGGCCAAGGACGTTGAAGACCGTCTTGGTGCCACTTTCGGCGATCTTCTTGCGGACCCCAAGAACGGCCTTGAAGGCCGGATGGAAGGCCGGCGCGAAAAGATAGCAGAAGTTCGCCTGCGCCAGGCCGCGCAGCAGTTGCGCATCCGTGGCCTCGAGGGCCACACCGAGTCCGGCGAGGAAATCGGCGCTGCCGGACTTCGAGGTGATCGAGCGATTACCATGCTTGAGCACCGGCACGCCAGCGGCGGCCACGATGAGCGCGCTCGCCGAAGAGATATTGAAGCTGCCCGAACGGTCGCCACCGGTCCCGACGATATCGATGCCCTTGGCGGGCCAATCGCCGAAATCGGTGCACCGGGCGAGCGCCCGATAGGTCCGGGCAAAGCCAGTCACCTCGGCGGCCGTCTCACCCTTGCGCGCCAGCGCCAGCAGAAAGGCTTCCTTATCCGCATCAGTAATCTGCGTGTCGGCCATCGCCGTGGCCGCGGACGCAGCCTCGTCGGGAGCGAGGTCGCGTCCCGCCGATATTGCGGTGGTCAGGGCTGAAAGATCCGAGGCCATGCCGGATTAGCCACGTTCAGGGCGGGCGGGACAAGGGCATTTTCACCACAAGGGGTTTGCAACGGGGGAAAAGCACCTAATGATGCACCCTATGGACGATGGCGACCACCCCCAGGGCGACTTCGACGGTTCCGGCAACGCCTCTTGGGGCGAAGCCGACTGGGCGGGCTACCTCCAACGCAACGACCTCGAGGTCGGCCGCTTCCTTTCGTATTACACCGAAGTCAAGGACCTGCCCGATCGGCTCGACATCAGTGCCCGCCGGATGGGCTGGGAGAACGCGGACTGGGCGCCCGGCGACGGCCCAGAGGAAGTCAATGACGCCGACGATGAAAGCGTGGACCTCCCCTACTGCATCCACCAGCACCCGGTTTACGTGGTGTCCCGCGCCCTCTGCCTCCAGCTCACGCATACCTTCCACCGCCTGTGCGTCGTCGCCGGACCGCAAATTACCGCCGTCGACTCCGCCAACATCATGCTCTCCTTCTGGGATGCGCAGCATCAGATGGTCATGGCAATCAACGCCACCGACACTGGAGACCTACCCCTGGCCCTCGTGCACATGAAGCGCGCGTTAGCCGCAATCAACTACTCGATCGGCCTTACCGCCAGCATCCCCAGCGGGGCGCGCCTCTCGGCGGCGGAAGCCGCCCA
>CAXNEN010000066.1:0-7426 GCA_964201505.1 Opitutales bacterium | reverse complement strand
GCTGGCCTGAGGGCTCGAGGATTCAAGCAACCATCGGAGCCTGTCGGGGTTGAAAGAATAGATGCGCCCTATCGTGGTACAGACATTCAGCCTTTTTGGGCTATGCCTATCGGCGATAGCGCAGGAAAGTGACGGCGTGTTTGAGCGTTATGACCGTAATCGTGACGGAAAAGTCATTGCTGACGAATTGCCAAGCAAGGCGACCTTCGCCCGCTTCGACCTGGATAAGGACGGCACGATCACGTTGGCGGAGTATCAGAAGGTGAGCGGAAAAGCCGCCGCGGGTGGCGAGGCCGTGACAGCTAGCCGCGGTCTCGCCTCCCAGATCGAGTCCATGATCAAAGCCGTGGACAAGAACGCCGACGGCCAGATCACCAAGGAAGAAGCCGGCGAGGCCGCATGGTTCGCCAGGCTGGACCAGGATGGCAACGGTACCGTCAGCGCGGAGGAACTTACCTTGATGCGCCGCATCGTGGCGGCGGGAGCAGGATCGGCGGGCAGGAAGTCCGCGGCACAAGCTCCCGCGATCACGCCTGAGGACGTCAAGAAGGTCACCAGCGGCCCGGAGATGCTCAAACCCGGCGAAGTCGGCATCGGCCGCATGATCGACGACATGAAGTTCCGCACGCTGGACGGCAAGGAACTCAGCTTCGGCTCTTTCAAGGACCGCAAGGGACTCGTCATCGTCATGTCGAGCGCCACCTGCCCCGTCAGCAAACGCTACCTGCCCTCGGTGGCCAAACTGGCCGCGGAACTCAAGGACCAAGGATTGGGGCTGCTCCTGGTCAACGCCCTCGTCAGCGAAAAGCCCGAGGATATCCGCGCCCAGCTGGCCGCCGCCGGCGTCACTGCGCCCTATGTGCACGACACCGAAAAGAAGCTCAGCCTGGCGGTGGGCGCCCGCACCACCACGGAGGTGTTCCTGCTGGATCCGGCTCGCACGCTCATCTACCGCGGCGCGCTCGACGACCAGTACGGGATCAACTATAACCTCGATGCGCCCAAGCACTCTTATCTGCGGGACGCCGTGGCGGCCCTGCTTCGCGGCGAAAAGCCCTTCGTGCAGGCCACCGCTGCCCCCGGCTGCGAACTTGACCTACCGGCCGCCGCAGACGCCAAGGCCACGACGGTCACCTATCACCGCGACGTGGCCCGCATTCTCCAGCAGAACTGCGTCTCCTGCCATCGTGAAGACGGCATCGCCCCGTTCGCCTTGGACGACATCGACGAGGTCAAAGACCGCGCCAAGGTCATCCGCCGCGTGGTGAACGAAGGCACCATGCCGCCGTGGTTCGCCGCCGTCGAGAAGGACGCCGAAAAGAACCCTTGGGCCAATGATTGCAGTCTCGCCACCAAGGACAAAGCCGACCTTATCGCCTGGATCGACTCAAAGGATCGCCCCCTCGGCGACGCAGCCGAGGCTCCTGCCAAGCGCCTCTACCCGGCTGAGTGGAGCATCGGCAAGCCCGACTTGGTCGTGCAGCTCAGCAAAGCCTACGACATCAAGGCCACAGGCTTCATGCCTTACGCTCACGACGTCGTGGAGACCGAACTCAAGGAAGACCGCTGGGTCTCGGCCTACGAGATCCTGCCGAGCGAACGGGACGTCGTCCATCACGTGATCGTCCGTGTCCATGAGAAAGGTTCCGAAGTGCGCAAGGCGGACGAAGGACGGGAGGGCTACTGGGCGATCTATGTGCCTGGCAACGGCGCCTGCGTCTACCCCGAGGGCTTCGCCCGCAAGATCCCCGCGGGGGCCAAGGTGAGCTTCCAGATCCATTACACCCCGAGCGGCAAGGCCAAGAAGGAACGCCTCAAGATGGGTCTGGTCTTCGCGAAGAAAGCTCCCACGTATGAGATCCGGACCGTGCCGCTGGCCAACCCGCGCCTCTCGATTCCACCCGGAGCCGCGCGACACGTCGAGACGCATACGCAAAGAGTCCCGTTCGACATTCCGATCATGGGTTTCATGCCGCACATGCACAACCGCGGAGCGGCTTTCAAATACGAGGTGACCTACGCCGACGGCAAGACGGAGACCCTACTGGACATCCCCCGCTACGATTTCAACTGGCAGCTCCGTTACGACTACAAGCAACCGAAGCTCATCCCTCAGGGCAGCACCATCAAGATC
The DNA here is from genome assembly GCA_964201505.1 of Opitutales bacterium. Classification (GTDB taxonomy): domain Bacteria; phylum Verrucomicrobiota; class Verrucomicrobiia; order Opitutales; family UBA953; genus UBA953. The sequence continues at coordinate 5,292 of CAXNEN010000066.1, read as the reverse complement.
ACGGCGGTCTTCGATAACAGCACCGGCAACAAGGCCAATCCGGACCCGACCAAGTTGGTCAAATGGGGTTCCCAGACCGTCGACGAGATGATGATCGGGTACGTGGAATACTTCCGACCGCTGGGTCGCTGATGAGGCCCCGCGCCTTTCCCCCCACGGCCCGCCCTCACCGGTGGGCCGTTTTGTTTGCCGGGTCTGGCTCCTGACGGACATCGCTCATATTATTATTAAAAGAGAGGTTTTATTACTGTAACCTGAGGGGCGGGAGCTTGTCTGAAACCTATCCCTCCGACCCCTCGGAACCATGGCCTTTCCTTTCCGCCAATCACCCCTCCTGCTGGGCGCGTTGCTCGTCGCCTCCGCGGGACTGCGTGCGGCGGACGAGCCTAACTACGAGACGCAGATCCGCCCGATCCTCAAGGAGCACTGCACCCACTGCCACGGCGAAGAGGAAAAGTTGAAGGGCGGCATCGACCTTCGCCTGCGTCGGTTCATGGACGGGAAGACCGAAGACGGCGATCCGGTGCTCACGCCTGGCAAACCCGAACTGAGCGCGCTCTTCACCCTGACCCGCGACGGCGAGATGCCGAAGAAGGGTAAGAAGATGCCCGAGCACCAGCTCGCCCTCCTCGCGGCCTGGATCAAGGCCGGCGCGAAGATTTCCGAAACCGAACCGACCGGCGCCCTGCCGGCCGGCGTCTACGTCTCCGCCAGCGACCGGAAGTTCTGGTCTTTCCAGCCAGTCACGAAGCCGACCATCCCGCGCTTCGCCGACACGCCAGAACTCAGCCCCATCGATGCGTTCGTCCGCGCGAAGCTCAAAGCCAAGCAACTCGACTTCGCTCCCGAAGCAGATCGCGCCACACTCATCCGCCGCGCGACCATCGACCTGACGGGCCTGCCGCCTACGCCGATCGAGAGTGCCGCGTTCGTCGCCGACTCCTCGCCCGACGCCTATGCGAAACTCATCGACCGACTCCTCGCCTCGACCGCGTACGGTGAACGTTGGGCGCGCCACTGGCTCGACATCGCGGGCTACGCCGACACCAACGGTTACGCCGACGCCGACTCGGTCCGTCCTTACGCCTGGCATTACCGCGACTACGTGATCCGCTCCCTCAACGCGGACAAGCCGTGGGACCGTTTCATCCAGGAGCAGCTGGCAGGCGACGAACTGAATACCGTCTCAGCGTCCAACGTCGCCACAGCGGTGCTTGACCCTTCGAAGATCGACGCACTCAAGGCTACAGCCTACCTCCGAATGGGCCCCGACGGCACCGGCGACACAGTCGCCGACCTCGAACTGGCCAAGAACCAGAGCGTGGCCGACACGCTGCGTATCGTGACGACTTCGCTCACCGGCCTCACGGTCGCCTGCGCCCAGTGCCACGACCACCGCTACGACCCCATCAGCCAGGTCGACTACTTCCGCCTGCGCGCGATCTTCGACCCAGCCCTCGACTGGCGCAAATGGCAGAACCCGTCCCAACGTACGGCCTCGCTCTACTCTACGACCGACAAGACCAAAGCGGCCGAGATTGAGAAGCAGGCTGCGGCAATCGACGCCGAAGCCACGAAGATGTACAAGGCGGCCCTCGATGTAATTTTCGAGCAGAAGATTCTCGATGTCCCCGAAGCCGAACGCGCTGCCTACCGCGTCGCCCGCAATTTACCGGTCGCGAAGCGCACCAAGGAACAGGCGGCTCTCATTAAGAAATACTTCTCCTCTCAAGCTACCTTCGGCCTAGATCTCTACGACAAGGCCGCCGACAACAAGGTCGTCGCCAAGCGTGCCGAAGCCACCGCCCTGCGGGCCAAGAAGCCGGTCGAAGGGCGCGTCAGCGTACTAGTCGAACCGGTCAACGCCGCACCGAAGAGCGAACTGCATCACCGTGGCGACCACGGCCAACCCCGCCAGGTTGTCACCCCGGGCGAACTCTCCATCCTCGGCAATCCCGCCATCCCCGTCGACGACCCGAAGTTGCCCACCACCGGACGCCGCCTCGCTTACGCGAAGTGGCTGACCTCCGGTCAACACCCGTTGGTCGGCCGCACGCTGATGAACCGCGTCTGGATGCATCACTTCGGCCGAGGCATCGTCAACACGCCGGGCGACCTCGGTATGCTCGGCGAGCGCCCTTCGCACCCCGAACTGCTCGACTACCTGGCGAACCGCTTCGTCGAAGCCGGCTGGAGCCTCAAGACCATCCATCGCGAGATGATGCTCAGCCGCACCTATCGTCAGTCCTCGCGCAATGACGACGCCCAGTCCGCCGACCCGGACAACGCTCTCTTCGGCCGCTATCGCATCCGTCGCCTCGACGCCGAGACCATTCGCGACGCGATGCTCGCCGTCAGCGGCAAGCTCAATCCTGAGATGTTTGGCGAGCCCGTCACGGTCGGCAAGACCGGCGATGGCCGCATGATTCCTGGTGTCGAGATCCGGAACACCAACCGTGACGTCATCAAGGTCGATACCTCGTCCCCTGCAGTCTACCGCCGCTCGGTCTACCTCCAGCAGCGTCGGAGCGGCCCGGCCACCGCGCTCGCGACGTTCGACCTCCCGAACATGGATCCGAACTGCGAACGACGCGACCTCACCACCGTCGCCCCGCAGTCGCTCTTCCTGATGAATGACGAGTTCGTCATCGAACGCGCCAAAGATCTCGCCGCCCGCGTCATCAAGGAACACCCAGAAAATGCCGACGCCCAAGTCCGGGCCGCGTGGGTCCTCACGCAAGGCCGGGCGCCTTCCGCCAAGGAACTCGCCGACTTCAATCGCCTGCTGGCCGAACAGGTCGAGCACTTCGCCAAGCTTAAGCCCGTCAAGCCAGTCGCGGACGCTTCCCTGAAGGTCAAGCCGGTGAAGGTGAAGTCCACCGCCAAGAAAGCCGCGCCTCAGCCCACCTTCCCTGCTCCGACGGCTACCACCCAGGATACCCGTATCGAAGCGCTCGGCTCCCTTTGCCAGGTTCTCCTCGCCACCAACCGCTTCCTCCATGTCGACTAAGCTTCCCAACGGGCTCTGCTCCCGCCGCCACTTCCTCGAAGCCGGCGGCTTCGGACTCGGCCTGCTCGGTCTCTCCACGCTGCTCCGTCAGGATGGCCTGCTCGCCGCGCCGATGAAACCCCTTCTCGGCAACGAAACGTTCGACCTCCTCCCCAAGCAGCCGCCCCGCCCGGCCAAGGCCAAGGCGATGATCTCCCTCTTCATGATGGGTGGTCCGTCGCAGATGGATCTCTTCGACCACAAGCCAATGCTCACCAAGTGGCATGGCCAGAAATTCCCCGGAGATAATCTCAAATACGACAACGTCGCGCAGGCTTCAGCCAAGGTGCTGGGTTCGTTCTGGAAGTTCTCCCGCCACGGCAAGTGCGGACTCGAACTCAGCGAACTCCTCCCGCAGCTCGGCACGGTCGCCGACGACATCTGCCTGATTCGCTCGATGAAGTCGGGCGTGAACAACCACCTGCAGGCCATGCTAGCCATGCAGACCGGACGCATCACGTCCGGTAACCCGACCATGGGCGCCTGGGCGACCTACGCCCTCGGCAGCGAGACCAAGGACCTGCCGGCCTACGTCGTGATGGGCCATCCGAACGGCCTGCCGACCTTCGCCAACCAGCATTGGGCTAACGGCTGGCTGCCTTCGATCTACCAAGGCACGTTTGTCCGCGCCACCGCCCCGCACATCCTCAATCTCGACCCACCCGCCTCCCTCCAAGGCAAGCCGCAGGAGCGCCAGATGGAGCTTCTCCGCGCGATGAACGCCGAACATGCGGCGAACCATCCGGGCGAGACCGACCTCCAGGCTCGCATCCAAAGCTACGAGCTCGCCGGACGCATGCAGCTCGCGGCCAAGGAAGCCTTTGACATCTCCTCCGAACCGAAGCACGTACTCGAACTCTACGGCATCGGCAGCAAGGAGTGCGACGACTATGCCCGCCGCTGCCTGATCGCCCGCCGACTCGTCGAGCGTGGCGTGCGCTACGTACAGGTCCTCAACCAAGGCCAGAGCTGGGATAGCCACGGCTCCATCAAGTCCGCCCTGCCCACCCTTTGCGCCGCGACCGACCGTCCCAGCGCCGCGCTCGTCGCCGACCTTAAACAACGCGGACTCCTCGACAGCACCATCGTGCACTGGGGCGGAGAGATGGGCCGCATGCCGGTCCTGCAGAACGACGCTGGAGAAGCCAAGTGGGGCCGCGACCATAACACCTATGGCTTCAGCCAGTGGGTCGCCGGCGGTGGCTTCAAGGGCGGGCTCACCTACGGCGAGACCGACGAATGGGGCCACCACGCGGTGAAGGACGTCGTGAATCATTACGACTGGCACGCCACCATGCTCGACTGCTTCGGCTTCGAGCACGATAAACTCGTCTACAAACGCAACGGCGCTGCGCTGGCCCTGACCAACAACCAGCCCGCCCGCGTCGTCCGCGAACTCCTGTCGTAAGTGACACGTCAGCACCAAAAAGTGGAACTTAGAGCATAGCGGTCTGTCAGAATAGGTCAGAACCCATGCCTGAACCCTCCCAAGCGACCCCTGCCAGCCAAGGAAAGGCTCGCATCAGGAAGTCCGAATGAGGCAAGATTGCGTCACCCCCAGCATTGCCCGCCCCTGATATGCATCGCCGCCGCTTCATCCTCCGCTCCCTCGGCGCCACCTTGGCCCTTCCGGGACTGTGTTCGCTCAGCGCGAAGGCCCTCAGCGGTAACCCCACCGTGCAGACGTCCAAGGGTGCCGGCATCGGCGCCCGACGCTTCGTGGCGATCGGTAACCTGCTCGGCTACCAGACCAAGCAGCTCTTCCCGAAGACCACCGGGCGTGATTTCGAAAAGACGACCTTGCTGGAGCCGATCTGGGAACACCGCGAGCTGATGACCGTTTTCCGCGGCCTCGACCACGGCGTCAAGGGCGGCCACTTCGCGGTGCATTCCTTCCTTTCCGGCGTGCTGAATTCCGAAGCGCAGAACCGCGCGGACGGCAACGTCTCGCTTGACCAGTTCCTCGCCGAAGAGATCGGCCACCAGACCCGGTTCTCCTCGCTCACCGTCGGCTCCGAAGGCGGTATCCATGGCGGATGCCAGCTCGCCTGGACGAAGTCCGGCGTGCGCGTTCCGCCGATCACCAACCCGGCCGAATTGTTCGACAAGCTTTTCGTCAGCGACTCCGCCGAGCGGCGCGTGCGTCGCGAGCAAGAAAACCACGTGCAGGCCTCGATCCTAGACTCCGTACGCGAGGAGGCGAAGCGCCTCTCGGGACAGGTCAACCAAGAGGACAAGGATAA
>CAXNEN010000065.1:0-7709 GCA_964201505.1 Opitutales bacterium | reverse complement strand
CTGCGTATGACTTTAGAAGAGGACATCGTTGAGGGGCCTGGGCCAGACCGGCGAAGCTCAGGGCTTCAAGGCTTCGAAACCAAAACCGTCATCCCACCGCGATTTCGATTCGACTGCCTCGAAGCCGGCGAAGGTCGAATCTCCGAACGCAGCACGCCGCACGCCGACGAAACCCGCCTGAAGTAGCTCCTGCTCCATGGAAGGGTAATCCCACATCCAAAGGTGCGCGTCCCGAGAAAACAGGCTGCGCGCCCAAGCAAGACCTCGAGGCGCCTGCGCGACGCCCATATTGGTGGCCTCCACAAAACGGATGGAGGCATCGGGCTGCGTCGGGCTTTCCGCGAGGTAATGACGGCAGAGCTGGCTGATGTCGGGCAGTGCCGACCGGAAGCAACCTCCTGGCTGTAGGATCCGGAACGCCTCACGTAGCGCGAGCCGGCAGTCGGCCAGCGTCAGGTGCTCCAAGGTATGCGAACTGTAGACCAACTCGACTGAGGCGGACGCCACGGGGAGTCCCTTGACGACATCGCCGAAGATCACCGTCTTGGGATAAGGCGCGCCGCGTCTCGCGATCGGTAAAAGATTGAGCACGGGAGTACGCTGCAACCGCAGCATCGGGCTGGAGTCGTAATTGACCCAGCCTTCCGGCCCGCAAAGACCAGCTCCAAATTGGACCTTGAGGCTCATCTGGAAAGAGACTTCAGCGCGATGGCGATGACCCGGTCGCGATCCGCTTCGGTCATGGCCGCCCCCGAAGGGAGGCAGAGGCCGTGGTCGAAGAGGCGCTCGCTGACCGCGCCCCCGTGCATCTCGGCGCCGGCGAAGACGGGTTGAAGATGCATGGGCTTCCAGACGGGGCGGGCTTCGATGTTCTCCGCTTCGAGCGCCAGACGCACCTGCTCGCGGGTGACACCGGCGACGGCTTGATCGACCGTGAGGCAAGTCAGCCAATGCGTGGATCGGCCCCAAGAGGCTTCGGGCTGCATGGTCACGCCAGGCAAGGCCTTGAAGGCGTCGCCGTAAGCCTTGAAGTGCGCCCGACGGCGCGAGACCTTGCCGGAGAGGCGCGCCATCTGTCCCAGGCCGATGCTGGCGGCGATATTACTGAGGCGGTAGTTATAGCCGATGGTCGAATGCTGGTAATGCGGAGCTGGGTCGCGGGCTTGCGTGGCGAGAAAGCGCGCCTGCTTCGCTAACTCGGTATCGTCGGTGACGAGCATGCCGCCGCCACCGGTGGTGATGATTTTGTTGCCGTTGAAGGAGTGGATACCGAAAAGGCCGAAGGAGCCCGGCGCGGACTCGCCGTAGGTAGCGCCCAAGGCTTCGGCGGCATCTTCGATGAGTTTCACGCCATGCTTTTCGCAGCAGGCCTTGATGGGCGCGATATCCGCCGCCTGGCCGTAAAGGTGCACGAGCACGAGCGCCTTGGGGGGCTTGCCGTCCTTGGCCTTCTGCTCGATGACGGCGCAGGCGAGCGCGGGATCCATGTTCCAGCTACGTTCTTCGGAATCGATGAAGACGGGACGGGCGCCGAGATAGGTAATCGGGGCAGCGGAAGCGACGAAGGTCAGCGATGAGCAGAGTACTTCATCGCCCGGGCAGACACCCGCGAGGCGCAAGGCGAGGTGCAAAGCCGCGGTGCCGGAAGAGACGGCGACGGCATGCTTCGAGCCGACGAGCGTCGCGAAATCGATTTCGAACGCGTCGAGATTCGGTCCAGCCGGCGCAATCCAATTGGATTCGAAGGCTTCGAGGACGTGTTCGATTTCGGCGCCTCCCACATCCGGAGGGGATAAGTAAATTCTGCTTGGTTTCATAAAGGGGAGGGAAATTTTCGGGTCTCAGGTCCCGGCTGCAATCGCTTCGGGTGGCGGGTGGCAGCCCCGGGTGGCGGGCGGCGGGAAGAACCTAGGCCGGATTGGGTAGTGTCTATCGTTTATCCGGAAAAGGATTCGCTAACTGTCGTTCAATGAGCCCCGCACCCATCGAACTACGTGTCCTAATCTTGGCGAACGAGCTATCAGAGAGGATTTATCGCCTGACTGATGGGCGAGATTACCGAGGCGATGGCGTCCTTCGTAATCAAATTCGGCGCGCCGGACTTTCAGTATCCAGCAATATTGCTGAGGGGGACGGGCGGAGATACAGCCGTGAAGGAATTCGGTTCTTCCAGATTGCCATCGCCTCTGCTGAAGAATGTAAGAGTCAGCTCGGCGTGGCAGGTAAACTTGGTGCCATTCCAGGAGACGAATCGATGCGCTCCATCGAAGACTACTCGGTTATCTGCAGGATGCTGAATCGGCTAATTGTATCCCGCAAATCTCGAGGCGACGGCCTAGAATAGCCCGCCACCCGAAATTTCCCGCCACCTGCCACCCGGGGCTGCCACCTGCCACCTGGAACTCTGTTCCTCTACTTCCAAGGACTATCCTGAAAAATTCCGAGTCGGCTCAGCTCGCCGAACAACGCCGCGTTCGCCGGATCAGCGATTAAATCCTCAATCCTCTGGCCGCTGGATAAACGGACAAACATCTGCTCATTTTTCTGATTCAAGCCGTAGGCGCGGATATCTTTCCAGGCGAGGGGCAGGCGTTCGAGGCGGCCGATGAGTCCGTCACGCCAACCAGCTTGCTGATCTTCGTAGCGATTCGGCTCGCCGTTAACGAGATGCCAGAAGGCGACGTTCTGCTTGCCGCCGTTTGGTACGATATACTGTCCGTATTCATAAGGCAGCAGCGCCCGCTCCCCTACCCTGCCCGGCACAGCATACTGGCGCTCGGTACGGACGCAGCCATTATTCACCCAACAGGAATCGGGATTGTGCGAGCCGGCGTCGACGACCGAAACCTTACCAGGCTCCCAATATGCGACGTAGACCAGCAGCTGGGCGCCCCCGCGCACATACAATACCTGACGAGCTTGGCTGAAATTGAGGATGCCTTGCGCGCTGGCCATTGCGGCGGACGAGCCCGCGATCGGAATCTCCCGACGGGTCCAGCCAGGGACTTCCGGCAATGCCCGAACCAGCTCGCCCGAGAATCGACGTGGGCGCGCCGGCGCGAACTCGGACAAGAGCACGAGGGCGAGAAGACCGGCGAGCATGAGGCCGCCGAAGATAAGCAAGGCTTTACGCATCTCAGAGAATACGCGCGGGGACGCCGACCACGGTGACGTCGGCGGGCACATCGGTCACCACGACCGCGCCGGCGCCGACGACCGAGCGGCTGCCGACGGACTTTCCCGGGATCACGGTGGCCCGGCTACCCATGAAGACGCGATCGGCGATGCGTACGTGTCCCGTGATATCACATTGGGCGCTTAAGGAGGTCCACGGCCCGAGAGAGGCGTCATGGCCGATGGTACAATTGAGGTTCACCATCACGAAGTCACCGAGATCGATATCGACGGAAACGACCGCGCCAGGGCAAAGGACCACGCCCTTCCCCAGCTTCACCCGCGCTCCGACCAAGGCCTGCGGGTGCACGAACGTCAGGAACTTCGCGCCAGCAGCTAGCAACGGAGTGACGAGTTTTTCCTTGAGCGATGGCATACCCACGCCGCAGAGATAAACCATTTCGGCGGAAGGACGATGGCCGGCCAAGGGAAGCACGGGCGCGAAATTGCCGAACGAGGCGAGCGCGTCGGCATTGTCGTCGAGGAAGCCGGCGAGTTCCCACTCGCGGCCGCATGCGGGATGCTGGCCGGCCCAGGCATAAAGTTCCCGGCCAAAGCCACCGGCACCGACGATAAGGAGTTTCTTCATGGTTTATGCGGAAGGAGGGCGAGCAAGTCGGCGACGGTCCGGCAGGCGCGGACCTGCGTGCCGGTGATCGTCTGCTGATGGCGATGCTCGAAGTGGGAAACCACCAGCAGGATGGCCAAAGAATCCCAGTTGGGTAGCGAACCGAGCACGGTCTCCGGCGTCGCGGCGGCGAGGACGTCGACGTCAGCGCGCAGGGCGGCCAGTTGCTGTTCGGGGCTCATCGAGGGAAAGTAAGGGTCGGGGCGACGACCATCGGGCCGGCCTCGAACGCCGCCGCGCCCCAGGAGAAACCGACGCCGAAACCGCAGACGACCAACCGACTACGGCTACCTTGCAGCGCGTCGGCGCAGGCATGGGCCATCGCGGCCGGAATGGAGGCGGAGCTCTGGTTGCCGAACTGCTCCACGAGATTCATCGGGACCTTGTCTTCCGGGAAGCCGCATTTGCGGGCGACGGAGGACACGACGAAGCGGTTGGCCTGATGGAGCACGAGATGGTCCGTGGCTTCCGGTGTCCAGCCAGCGAGCTTGAGCACCCCGGCGACGGCCGGCGGCACTTCGCGTAGCGCGAATTCATAGACCGCGGCCCCGTCCATGCGCAGGCACGCGGAAGGGCCGGCTCCTTCGGGCTGACGCGAGCCGCCTGTGGGCACAATGATCGCCGAAGCGCCGGTGCCGTCCGTGCCGAAGACGAAATGCATGGAGGTGGCCTCGCCGGTCTTCTCCACGAGCATCGCCGAACCAGCGTCGCCAAAAAGCGGCGCAGTGGCCGGGTCGGCCGGGTCGATGACGCGGCTCAGCGTATCCCCAGCGCAGACGAGCACTCGGGCGGCGCCAGCGCCGCAGAGCATCGCCGCCTGATGTAATCCGTAAACCCAACCTGAGCACCCGAGCGAAAGGTCGTAAGCCGCAGCGGCCTTGCTCAACCCCAGCTTGGCGTGCAGTAACGAAGCGTTGTTCGGCTGCGGATGATCGGGGGTCTGCGTGACGAAGATGATGGCGTCGAGAGAGGTTGCGTCGACCGCTGCTTCGTCGAGGAGCCGGGCGGCCGCATCAGCACAAAGGTCCAACGCGGTCACGCCGGGAGCGGCGACACGACGTTCGCGCAAGCCCACCGCCTTGGCCAGACGGGCGAGCTGCGCCGGATCCTGGCCAGCCGCAAGCCCCTCGGCCTGGAAATCCCGGACGACGGAGCCGACGGTGACGGCGATGCCGGCGAGACGCACGTGGGTGAGTGAGGATTGCATCGGTCTACTTAGAGGTGAACTGCCTGAGCCATGATTCCATGCAGAGGACGCCCAGCAAGGGGTAAGCGGCGTCGACCTGTCCTCGGCGATCGGCTTCGAGCAGCCTGAGGACTCCTTGGCCGTCAAAGACACCCGTGCCATCGAGCCGGCCGCTGCGGGCAAGCTCATCAAGGCGCCGGCCATAAGCGCCTTGGATCAGCCGGCGCAAGGGGAAGCCGAAACCGGACTTAGGCCGATCGAGCACGCTGTCGGGGAGCACGCCGCGCATAGCCTGACGCAGGACGTACTTACCTTCGAGACCCCGTTGCTTCAGGTTGTCGGCCAACCGTTCAGAGAAGGCGACCAGATCGGGGTCAAGGAAGGGCACGCGCACCTCGACGCCGCAGGCCATCGCCATCTTGTCGGTGTAGTTCAGGTTATGATCTGCGAGGAAGAAGCTGCGGTCCAGATGTAGCATCTGATTGAGCCGAGAAGTACCGGCGGGCAAGTCGGCCAAGGCGGATACCAGCGGGTCGATTGCCCGATGGGCACCCAGTTGTTCGCGGAAGCCTGGGGCGAGCGCCGGCGCGAAGGCAGCTTCGTCGATCCAGAGAAAATAACTGGCCAGCCGTTCGGCCGGATCGGCGTCGGCGTAGCGGAAGAGCTTCGATACGCGGCGGCCGAACAACGTGCCGGTACCCATCTGCGAGGAGACGCCGCGGAGGCCAGCCCGAAGAGGCTTCGGTAACCAACCCCAAGCCCGCTCGCTGCGGAGCGCGAGATGCCGACGGTAGCCGGTGAAGATATCGTCGCCGCCAGCGCCGGAGAGCAGCACCTTGACCCCTCGGGCCTGCGCGGCACGGCAGATAGCGTGGGCGGTGAAAGCGGCAAGGTCAGGCGTGGGCTCATCGAGCTGCCAGACCATCCAGTCGAGCTGTTCGGTCGCCCGTTCGTCCATCTGCGCGACGTGAAGCGGCACGCCGAAATGGTCGCTGACCTGCCGGGCATACGGATGATCGTCGACGAAGCCTTCGGTCTGCTCGGCGGCGGACTGTGGTGGCAACGTGAAGCACGGGTAGTCGGCCGGCGAGGCGACATGCCGCAACGCGAAGTGAGCGATAGTCGAGGAATCTAGCCCGCCAGAAAGGAAGCCGCCGAGCGGGACGTCCGAGACGAGCTGGCGGCGGACTGCTTGATCAAGATAATGCCGAAGGCCGTCGATGGCCTGCTTGTCCGAGAAGGGCTGGATCTCCTGCGCGTAGCTGACGGGTCCGAAACGTCGCACCACGGGAGCCTGCCCTTCGCGCCATTCGACACACGTGCCGGGCAGCACCTTACGGATGCCTTTGACGGGCGTGCCCTCGCCGGGGGCATAAAGGAGCGTGAGGTAAGAGGCGATCGCGGTCGGATCCGGCGAAAGGTCGATACCGGGCAGGCAGCGCAGCGCTTTGATCTCGGAAGCGAAGCCGTGGCCTACGGGCGTTTGCGCCCAGTAGAGCGGCTTCACGCCAGCGGAGTCGCGGGCAAGCCACATCCGCCTCTCCGCCGGAAACCAGGCCGCAAAGGCAAAGATACCATTGAGCCAAGGCAGGCATTTTTCACCGTGGCGAGCCAGGAGGTTGGCGAGCACCTCGGTGTCGCTGCCGCCGCGGAAGACATCCCCTTCCCGCTCGAGCCGACGACGGAGCTCACGGTAGTTATAGATTTCGCCGTTGAAGGTGACGATGACCCGTCCGTCCGCGGAACGCATCGGCTGACGGCCGGACTCCGAAAGATCGAGGATTGCCAGCCGGACGTGGGATAGACCGACGCGTTCGCCGGACCAGAAATCGGCGCTGTCCGGACCACGATGACCCTGGGCCTTGTCCATCTGGGCAAGAAGCGCGGAGTCGAAAGCTCCAAGGTATCCAGCGATGCCGCACATAGCTTAGCTGCGCGAAGCGCCCTCTGCGTAGATTTTCAGTTTTTCGGCGGCAATCGCCTCCCAGGCGTGGACACGATGCACGTAAGCCTGGCCGCGGGCACCCCTGTCAGCCGGAGCGTCGAGTACTTCCGCAATCGCGGCCGCCAAGGCCGACTCGCCTTGCTCACATTGCTTGAGCGCACCGGCTTCCGCGGCGGCAGACATGTGGCACCGACGCGTCGCCACGACCGGGACGCCGGCGGCCATCGCCTCAAGGATCGCAATGGCCATGCCTTCGGATTCGGACGCATGGACGAACACCTGCGCCGCTGCATAAGCCGGGGGCTTCGCCCGCTCGTTAAGGAAGCCAACCCAGTGCACCCGATCCGCTATTCCTAAAACTGTGCACAGGTCGCGCAAGCGAGCCGTGTAAGCCAGTTCTGTGCCTAGGTCGCCGGCGATTACTAGGTGGAGGTCTGGGTGACTTAAGCGCAGGCGAGAGAGGACTCCGGCGATATCCTCAATACGTTTCAGCGGTACGATTCGGCCAACGAAAAGTAGCACGGGGGCGGCGTCGGGGATGGCGTGCTTGCGGCGGAATTCGCGAACGGCGGATTTCTCCGCGGCTGGGATAGGTGAGATGCCATTCGGGACGATATAGGTAGGGGCGCTGACACCCAGTTCAACTAAGTCGAGGCGCTCATCCTCGGTGAGGGCGAAGGTCCCGGCGGCGGCGTTGAGGTTCCGGCGTTCGAAAGCAGCGATATAGAGGCGCTTCTTCAGCGCCTTCCAACCCCACCCGCGAAGCCAGAGCGGCG
>CAXNEN010000064.1:0-7790 GCA_964201505.1 Opitutales bacterium | reverse complement strand
CTCTACCTGCTGATTCTGATCCCGCACGTCATCCTCGCGATCATCGTCACCCCCTTCGTCGTCCGCGCCGTCTGGCTGGCCAAGCAGGGTCGGTTCGAGGACCATAAGCGTCTCACGCGCTGGGTCTTCCCGGTCTGGCTCTACGTCTCGATCACGGGCGTCATCGTCTGGGCCTTTATGGAGTTCAGTGGCTCCCTCGCCTTAGCGGCACAGCAGGCGACGAAGTAGGCCAGCAATTTTCCCCTCGCTCCGTATGGGATTTCCGCTTTCACTCCCGCAGTCGTCATGGAAAGAGAGCCCTCGTCCCGAAATCCGCAGACAGAGAAACTGTTTCTCTGGGCCGCGTTCATCTTTTTCTGCACGGTGTTGGTTTTCACTTGGTCGACCTATGGCGATGAGACTGACCGCCTCGCCGGCATCCGTGCCAACGAGCATCAGAAGGAGAAGGCTTACGCCACCCTCGAACGCACGCGCTCCCAGATTCAGAGCTACGTCGAACGCCTCGGCCGCGATCCGGGATTCGTCCATGACCAAGCCCGCGAACGCATGGGCGTCGCCGAGCCCGGTGAGATTGTGATTCGCCTCGACGGTGCTCGTAATATGGCCACGCCCCCGAAGCCAGCGCCGGCTCAGGCCAGTCGCTGAGCGTCCTTGCTTGCCTGCCCGCCTTCCTGGGGGCATTCCTTGGTTATGTCCGCAAGGAAGAAAGCCCAGGCCACCTGGGGCGGCCGGTTCAGCGCCGGTCCTGCCGAAATGATGCTGCGTTTTGGCGAGTCGGTCTCGTTCGACCATCGTCTCTGGGCCCAGGATATCCGCGGCTCAAAGGCCCATGCCACGATGCTCGCCCAAGCCGGCATCCTGACCAAGAAAGAGCGTGACGCCATCCTGCGCGGCCTCGACGCCATCGCCAAGGAGATCGCGGCCGGCAAGTTCAAGTGGAGCCGCGACCTCGAGGACGTGCACATGAACATCGAGAGCGCGCTCACGCAGCGTGTCCCGGCAGCCGCCAAGCTGCACACGGTCCGCTCGCGTAATGACCAAGTCGCCACCGATGTGCGTCTGTGGATCAAGGACCAGTGCGACGCCGCCGATGAAGCCCTCGTCTCTTTGCTCAAGACTTTGGTGAAGCTCGCCGAGGCTAACGCCGACGTGATCCTACCGGGCTACACGCACCTGCAGCGCGCCCAGCCGGTGTCCGCCGCCCATCACCTGCTTGCTTACGCCGAGATGTTCGGCCGCGACCGCACTCGGCTCGCCGCCGCCAAGGCCTCCGCCAACTGGTGTCCGCTGGGCTCCGGTGCCATCGCCGGAACGACCTTACCGATCCGCCGAGAAGTCACGGCAAAGCTCCTCGGCTTCGTCGATGCCAAGGGTCGCCCGCAGGTTACCCGTAATTCGATGGACGCCGTCGCCGACCGCGATCCGGCTACGGAGTTCTGCTTCGCCGCCGCACTCTGCGGTGTCCACCTCTCGCGTCTCGCCGAAGACATGGTCCTCTGGTCTTCCGCGGAGTTCGGCTTCGCGCGCCTACCCGACGAATTCTCGACGGGTTCGTCGCTGATGCCCCAGAAGCGCAACCCCGACTCGATGGAGCTCCTCCGTGGTAAGGCCGCGCGCTTCCAGGCTTCGCTCACGCACCTGCTCACGCTCACGAAAGGGCTGCCGCTCACTTACAATCGCGATCTGCAAGACGACAAACCGCCGCTCTTCGATGCCGCCGACCAGCTCATCCTGTCCGTCGCCGTGGCCGATGCCACGCTCGCGGGCACGCAGTTCCACAAGGCCCGCTGCCTCGCCGCCGCCTCGGATCCCGCGCTCCTCGCCACCGACCTCGCTGATTGGCTCGTCCGCAAGGGTATGCCGTTCCGTCACGCCCACCACGCGGTCGGACGCCTCGTGGCGCTCGCCGAGAAGTCCAGCGTGCCGCTCGACAAACTTTCCGACGCCGCTGCGCTGACCGCCGACCAGGCCTTCACGAAGGGCTGGCGCGAAGTCTTTAGCCTCAAGCGTGGTTTCGCCGCGCGTGAGAACACGGGTATGCCTGGCCCCAAGGCCGTCGCCCGCGAGATCGTGCGCTGGAAGCAGTCCCTCCGCTAAGCGCGGATGAACGTCGGCCTGCTCATCGGCTCCTGCCTGATTGCGAGCCTCTCGCCCGGGCCCGCGGCGCTGTCGACGATTGAGACGTCGCTCCGCTACGGCCAGCGCCGAACCTTCTGGCACACGCTCGGTCTCGCGGTCGGTGAGACGCCCCATCTCTTTCTTTCGCTTTTCGGCACGCTCTGGCTCGCGCAGCATGTGCCCTATGCGATGACGGCCATCGCTGTCTCCGGGCTGGTTTACTTCCTCTATCTCGCATTCACCCATCTCGCGTGCCCGCGCTCAAGCTTGCCGGAAACCGCCGGACTGGAGGGCGGCGCCCTCGGGCTGTTCCTGCGCGGCGCTTGGGTCAATTTCTCGAACCCGAAGACGATTCCATTCTTCCTCATCATCATTCGGGCGGCGAATGTGCCGTCGGACCATTTCGCCTGGTCGACGACGGGCGTGTTCCTGCTCTGCACCTTGGGCTCGGAGATCAGCGTGATGAGTTTCTACGCCTTAATCGGCGACCGCCTGCGCGTCTGGCTGAAGGACGCGGCGACCATCCGCTGGGTCGATCGGGTACTCGGCGTGCTGTGGCTGGCGCTCGGTGTGCTGATGGCTTGGCGGGTCTGGCAATTGCTCGAAGGTTCGCATTAACTGGGGGCCCGTGGGCTTGTCAGCATGGGTCCGCTGATTTACAAAGAGGCATGACCCTCCCCAGTCTTGCCCGTATAGTCGCCGTCGCGTCCGTCTTTGTTTCTTCGCTCTTCGCCGAAGAAGCTCCGAAGAAGATCGGCATCATCGGCCTCGATACCGGCCACGTCGTGGCGTTCACGACGGTCTTTAACAAGGGTCCGAAGAATCCTGCCGATGCCGCTAAATACTCGGGCTTCCGCGTGACGCACGCCTTCGCCCAGGGCAGCAAGGATATCCCGGGGAGCACTTCGCGCGTCCCGGAATACACCGCGAGCCTCAAGGGTATGGGCGTCGAGATGGTCGATTCGATTGAGAAGCTTTGCGCGCAGGTCGACTTCGTGATGCTCGAGTCCAATGACGGCCGCGTGCACCTCGAGCAGATCCTGCCGGTGCTCAAGGCTGGCAAGACGGTCTATATCGATAAGCCGATCGCGGGGTCACTCGCCGACGTCATCCGCCTCCAGGAAGCTGCGAAGAAAGCCGGCGTGGCCTATTTCTGCTCCTCGTCTCTTCGCTACGCGGCCAGCACGCAGGCGGTCGCCCAAGGTTCCGTCGGCAAGGTGAAGACGGCTTACGCAACTAGCCCGGCCAGCCTCGAGCCTCATCACCCCGACCTCTACTGGTATGGCGTCCACGGCTGCGAAAGCCTGTATACGGTCATGGGCACGGGCTGTGTCTCCGTGAAGCGCGACAAGTCCGCTGCGGGTATGATTCAGGTCACCGGCAACTGGGGCGACGGCCGCGTGGGCATTTTCCGCGAAGCTGATCGCAAGGCGAAGGGCGGACCCTACGGCGGCAAGGCCATCGGTGAGAAGGGTGAAGCCGACATCGGCAAGTTTGACGGCTACGAAGTCCTGCTCGAAGCGGTGGTGAAGATGTTTCGCACCGGTAAGGCGCAGGTCTCCGCCGAAGAGACCCTCGAACTTTATACCTTCATGGAAGCCGCCGACGAAAGTAAGCGTCAGAACGGCGCCGAGGTGAAGCTCGCCGATGTCCTCGCCAAAGCCCGCGCCGAAGTGGCGAAAGGAAAGTAAAGGTAGGGGCAGCACCGCGTGCTGCCCTAGTTTGCCTCGGGTAGGGCGGTGATTGCCATCACCGCCGTTCGAGACCACCGTCGGGAAGTCGTCGGGCCTTAGCCAGGCTCATTGCAGCCGCACGTCCGTACGCGAACGGACGTGATAGCAATCACGTCCCTACCTTTTGATGCATCGGGTAGGGCTGGCCATCCTTGGCCGGCCGCGGCCGAGCAGGGATACTCGCCCCTACCTTACTCCGCGAACCCGTGCTCCTTGAGCATCCTCGCCACAGCTTGGGGCAGGGCGGGGCGGATTGCGGTCGGTACGACCTTCTGGGCGTCAACGGTACAGTGGAGGTAGCCGAGCTTGCGTTCGGCGTCGGCATCGCGGCCCGCGGCTTCAAGCCAGCGCTGCAGCACGGCGGCGGCGCGGGCCCACTCGGGCCAGTCGCTGTCGGCGCCATCGGCGGCCTCGACCAATGTGCACAGGGCGCAGTCACCCAGGAAGCGTTCGACCGCGGCGGCATCTTCCGCCCCGACAATCGTAACGAGCTTCTCACGTTCGCGCGCTTCCATGGTCAGGTCTTGTAACCGAGCACAGGGCGCAGCCACTTCTCGGCTTGTTCGATGGACCAGCCCTTGCGCTTGGCGTAATCTTCAACCTGGTCGCGGCCGATATGATCGACGTCGAAGTAGATGGACTGCGGATTGCCGAAGTAGAGACCGGACACCGAGGCGGCCGGGTTCATCGCGTAGGACTCGGTCAGGGTGCAGCCGAGGCGATCCGCATCCAGTAGGCGCCAAAGCTCGCCTTTCTCGGTGTGTTCGGGGCAGGCGGGATAACCAGCGGCGGGACGACGCCCTGCGTATTTCTCGTCGACGAGTTCTTCGACGGTGAGGGCTTCGTTCGGCGCGTAGCCCCAAAGTTCCTTGCGGACCTCGAGGTGCAACCATTCGGCGCAACCTTCCGCTAAGCGGTCGGCGAGAGCCTGGATGAGAATCTGCCGGAAGGGATCCCGCGCCTTGAAGGAAGCGGCGTAGTCCTCGATCTCCTGACCGGCGGTCACGGCGAAGGCACCCAGGTGATCGCCCTTCTCGGTCGAGACGAGGTCTGCCAGCGAGCGGCAGGTGGTGACCTTCGGGCGCGGCCGCTGGTCGCGCAGGAAGTGGAAGCGGCCAATCTGCTTGGCCTGAGCTTCGTCGCCGTAAATCTCGACGTCATCGCCGACGCGGCGGGCGGGCCAGAGGCCGACGACGCCGCGGAGGTGCATGCGGTTGCCGCGGATGAGGTCGTCGAGTTCGCGACGGGCGTCGTCGAAGAGCTTGCGGGCTTCGCTGCCATACTTGGCCGACTTGAAAATCTGTGGGAACGCGCCCTTCAGTGACCAGGTGATGAAGAAAGGTGTCCAATCGATGATCTCGGCCACCGCGGCGGGGTCGATTCGTTCGAAGAGCGTCACGCCGGTCTTACGCGGCACGGGCTGCACTGGTGCGGTCGTAACGAGCGGGCGCTTACGAGCCTCGGCCAGCGGGATGACCACGGCGGGCTGCTGCTTTTCGTAGGCCTCGCGCATCTCGGCCTGTTCGACCTTGAGATCCCCGACGACGCCACCCTGCTTGGCCGGGTTGAGGAGGTCGCTGCAGACTGTCGTGACGAGCGAGGCGTCGCCGACGTGGACCATCGGGCCGTCATAATGTTGGGCGAGCTTGATCGCCGTGTGTTCCTTGGAGGTCGTGGCGCCGCCGATGAGCAGCGGCGTGCTGATGCCAGCGCGCTTGAGCTCCTGGGCAACGTTGATCATCTCGTCGAGGGACGGTGTAATCAGGCCAGAGAGGCCGATGAAGTCGGGCTTGAGGCGCAGGGCCTCGGACACGATCCGCTCCGAAGGCGTCATCACGCCAAGGTCGGTAACGGCGTAGTTATTACAGGCGAGGACGACGCCGACGATGTTCTTGCCAATGTCATGGACGTCGCCACGGACGGTCGCGATGAGGAACGAGCCCTGAGTGGAGCCGCCGACTTTCTCGGCGGCCATGAACGGTTCGAGGTGCGCGACCGCGGTCTTCATCACCTTGGCCGACTTCACTACCTGAGGGAGGAACATCTTGCCCTCGCCGAAGAGTTTGCCGACGACGCGCATGCCTTCCATCAGCGGGCCTTCGATGACGAGCAGCGGACGCCCCAGCTTGACGCGGGCTTCCTCGGTGTCGGCGACGACGTGGTCGTCGAGGCCCTTGACCAGCGCATGTGCGAGACGCGCGTCGACGTCGAGTTCGCGCCAAGCGTTCTTCTTAGAGGCATCGACTTCGGTCCGGGTGCCGGCAAAACGGGGCGCGGCCTCGAGGAGGCGGTCGGTGGCGTCGGCGCGGCGGCAAAGCACGAGATCCTCGACGAGGTCGCGCAGCTCCGGGTCGATCTCGGTGTAGACCTCGAGCATCCCGGCGTTGACAATCGCCATGTCGAGCCCCGCCTTGATGGCGTGGTAGAGGAAGACCGAGTGGATGGCCTCGCGGACCTTGTTGTTGCCGGCGAAGGCGAACGAGACGTTGGACAGACCGCCCGAGGTGCGGACACCAGGGCAGAGGCGCTTGATCTCCGTGACGGCTTCGATGAAATCAAGGGCGTAGCGGTCATGCTCCGCCATGCCCGTGCCGACGGTGAGGATGTTGGCGTCGAAGATGATGTCCTGCGGGTCCACGCCCGCTTCCTGGGTGAGGATGCCGTAGGCGCGGACGCAGATCCGGATCTTATCCGCGAGGGTGGCGGCCTGTCCCTTCTCGTCGAAGGCCATGACGATCATCGCCGCACCGTAACGGCGACAGAGGCGGGCGCGGCGGACGAACTCGGCCTCCCCTTCCTTGAGCGAGATCGAGTTCACGATGGCCTTACCCTGGACGCAGCGCAGGCCGGCCTCGATGATGTCGAAGTTCGACGAATCAATCATGAACGGCACCCGGGCGATATCCGGCTCGGTCGCCGCCATGTTCAGGAACTTCGTCATCGCCGCGGCGCCGTCGAGCAGCCCGGCATCGAAGTTGATATCGATGATCGTGGCGCCAGCCTCGACCTGCTGCTTGGCGACGCGCAGGGCGGAACGATAGTCGCCCTTTTCGATGTGGCCCTTGAAGATTTTCGAGCCAGCGACGTTGGCGCGCTCGCCGACGTTCACGAAATCACCGGCTCCCCCGAAGAGGTTGAGCGGTTCCAGGCCGGCCAGCTGGAGGGCGGGAGGGATGGTCCCGAGCGGGCGCGCCGGATACTTCACGGTGCGACGGCGGATCGCGGCGATGTGGGCGGGCGTGGTGCCGCAGCAGCCGCCGAGGACATTGACCAGGCCATCGCGGGCGAAGGTCTCGAGGATGGCGGCTGTATCTTCCGGGCCTTCAGGGAAGCCCGTCGGCGAAAGCGGATTAGGCAGGCCGGCGTTCGGATAGCAGGAGACAAAGAGGTCGGCCTTCTTCGCGAGTTCGGCGATGTGTGGGCGCATCTGCTCGCCGCCGAGAGCGCAGTTCATCCCGACGCTGAGGGGCTGGGCGTGGCGGACGGAATTCCAGAAGGCTTCGGTCGTCTGACCAGTGAGCGTGCGGCCGGAGGCGTCGGTGATTGTGCCCGAGATCATCAGCGGGATGCGGAAGCCGCGGGCCTCGAAGGCTTCGTCGATCGCGAAGAGGGCGGCCTTGAGGACGAGCGTATCGAAGACCGTCTCGCAGAGGAGCAGGTCCGCGCCGGCGTCAATCAAGGCGTCGACCTGTTCGCGGTAGGAATCGCGTACTTGGACAAACGTCACGTCGCGCTTGGCGGAGTCGTTGACATCGCGGGACATCGACAGCGTCTTATTCGTCGGACCGATGGCGCCGGCGACAAAGGCGTCCTTGCCCGGATTGGCAGTCTTGAAGGCATCGACGGCTTCGCGGGCGACCTTGACCGCTTCCGTGTTCAACTCGCGGACGAGGTCCGTCATCGCGTAGTCTTCCATCGCGATGGACGTGCCGTTGAAGG
>CAXNEN010000063.1:0-7901 GCA_964201505.1 Opitutales bacterium | reverse complement strand
AGGCTCTCTTCGAAAAAGAGTACGGCCAGTATAAGGCCGCCAACTTCGGGATCGGCGGCGACCAGGTTCAGCACGTGCTCTGGCGCGTTGAGAACGGCGAGTTCGAAGGCATCAAGCCCAAGGCTGCCGTCCTGATGATCGGCACCAACAACGTCAATAACCCGGCGCACACGCCCGAGCTGATTGCTAATGGCATCAAGAAGATCATCGCCGCCATCCACCAGCGTTCGCCTGACACCAAAGTCCTCCTCCTCGCCGTCTTCCCCCGTGCGGCTAGGTCGGTGGACGCCCCGCGCGTGAAGAACGAGAAGGTCAACGCGATCATCGCCAAGTTCGACGACGGTAAGAAGGTCCACTTCCTCGACATCGGTGCGAAGTTCCTGACCGCCGACGGCACGCTAGAGAAGTCGGTCATGCCTGACCTTCTCCACCTGAACGCTGCCGCCTATCAGATCGAAGCCGACGCGATCCGCGAGAAGCTTGCTTCGCTCGTCAAATAAGCAGCTCTGCGGTTGAATCAAAAGGCCGGTCCTCGTCGAGGGCCGGCTTTTTTTGCGCTGCCCTTACTTGCCCCAGCCGGCGGGCAGACCCGCCATGGTTTGCGTCAGAATCTCATGAATCGCGACGCGTTCATCGTCGGCCAGGTGTCCGAACGAAGGCGAAGGTGGGAAGGCCCGTAGGCCAGAAGAGAGTCGGAGCAGGACGATGTCGT
This sequence comes from Opitutales bacterium, assembly GCA_964201505.1. GTDB lineage: Bacteria > Verrucomicrobiota > Verrucomicrobiia > Opitutales > UBA953 > UBA953. The sequence continues at coordinate 7,189 of CAXNEN010000063.1, read as the reverse complement.
GCAGTTGCTTGGGGAGCGAGGCGAAGCTCTGTGAATAGATGAGCGGACTACAACGATAGCGGAAAAGACGGGACCGAAGGTCGAGGTCGCGCAGCGATCGTCCCTTGGCGTCGGGCTTGCGTGTCTTGGCGTAGGCCGGGGCGAAGACGCCGTCTCCTTGGAGGCCGCCGTCAGGCCAAGCGGCCTCGTCGCGGCAAAGCAGCGCGTCGAGAATCTTCTCGGCTTGGCTGTCGAAGACTACGACGCACGAGCCCTGGGGCGGCGCGTCCTTCGGCAGTCCGAGAATCTCACGCATCGCCGGCCAGCGATGGAGCGCGATGCGCGCGTCTTGGTGCGCCGTCGAAAGCACGTTATGCACGTGCACCTGGTGATCATGCATCAGCAGCGGCACGACGTCGCTCGTCTTAAGGAGGTAGCGGCGGGTGTCGACGACGCCTTCGAGACTCAGGAGATTACGGGTCGGCTGGGCCGATGGCCCTTCGAAGTCATCGAACTTCTTGCCGGTCAGATTGCCGCGGTGTTCCAGCGGTGCGCGGCTGCCAGTGACATACCAGCCACCCCAGCGCTCAGCGAGCGGGGTGGAGGGGGCGATGTTGGAGCTGCCGGAGCCGCTCAGCGGTTCGCCGTTCGCGTCGGGGAAGACGGAGCGTGTGCGCAAGGACGGCGTGTGCTCGTGGCGCGAGTGGCAGAGCAGGCAGTCGCCACTGCGGGCGAGTAACGGCTCCTCCTTCATCGCATGCGGCTCGAAGACATAAAAGGTCGCGCCCAGCTTGGCGTCGAACACTGCGACCTCGAAGGCGCCCGTCGGCGACCAGCCGATGTAGGCTTCGTCGGAGAAGTAGAGCACCCGCGGGGTCTCTGGATTGATGAGGTCGCGCTGGAGGCTTGTCTTACTGAAGACGAAGATTTGGGATTCGACGGGCACGCCCATCTCGTCGAGGAGCCACTGGAGGCGCTTCTTCGCGGGCATCGAGCGAATCTCCATGGCGCGGCTCTGGAATATAGCGTTAATCGCTGTCGCGCGGTCGTTCGTCTGCGTCGCTGAATAATTGATCGGCGGCTCTTCGAACGGCTCTGCCTGCTGGGAAGACGCCTCCGGCGCCGCCAGGCCGAATAGCCCGGCGATGAGCAGGAGGCGCAGAAACGAGGGCACGGTCATATCATGACATGCCCGGAGGGTGACACAAGGCTGGGCTTAACGCCGCGCGGCTAGGCCCATCTTGCGCAAGGCGACGGCCTCGATCTGGCGGATGCGCTCGCGTGAGACTCCTTGCCGCTGGCCGATGGCGTCGAGTGTCAGCTCTTCGCCGTCGAGTCCGTGCCGGAGGCGAATCACCTCCAGTTCGCGGGGAGTCAGTTGGGCCAGGACTTCGCGCAACGCATCCACACGGTCCGCGGCCTCGGCATGGTCGGCCGGCGTCCCGGCCTCGCGGTCCGCGAGGGTTTCGCCGAAGCTCGTCTCGCTTTCTTCGCCGAGCGGAGCATCGAGCGATTGGCCGTGCTGCTGGTAGCAGTGGAGCTCGGTGATCTTCTCCGGCGTGCAGCCGAAGGCGGCGGCGACCTCCTCCTCTTCCGGTTCGCGGCCGAGTTCCTGCAGCAGCGCGGCCTCGGCTTTGCGCAACTTCGACAACTGCTCATGCAGGTTGCGCGGGAGGCGGACGGTGCGGCGAAGGAAATTTAGTTCGCGCATGACGGCGCTGCGGATGCCCCAGAAGGCATAAGTGCTGAAACGATGCCCGAGGTCAGCGTTGAAATCGCGAGCGGCGTCCATGAGGGCGGCATTACCAGCGGAGATGAGGTCCAGCAGTTCTTCCCGCGGGACGCGCATCTGCTGGGCGGCGTGGTAGGGCAGGCGGAGATTTCGGTTCACGAGTTCGTCGAACGCGGTCTGGGCCTCGGCGGTCAGGTTGCCTGCGGCGTCCTTGCCGGCCTTGATCGTGCGGCCGAGCTGAAGTTCCTCCTCGGCGCCAACGCGCGACCAACGCGCGGCCTGGTTCATGTACAGCGTCAGGGGGTCCGCTTCGCTCGAGCGTTCGTTGCTCGGCGTGATGCGGCTGACCAGGATTTCGCCCAGGTCAGGCAGGTCGGAGCGGAGGAGGGAGGTGAGGGCGTCGGGCTTGGCGGTGCGGGGGGTGATGTTGTTGATCATGAAAAAAGAAAGGGGCCTGTATATATAGGGCAAAAAAAGGGGGTCTGGAGGGGTGCGTTTACGTAAGTTACTGACCTTCAAGTAAATAAAATCGTATAATATTTTATACTGGGGTGGGGCTGCCTGGCCCCAGGGGCGGTGAAGTCGTGCATTATGCCCATGGCCGTAGTTTCGTCAAAGGGGCGACTGCCGCCGGGCGTCGAGGGGGATATATGAGCAATATTGGCCGACTTTTTAGGTGGGAACGGGCGACACTTAGGGGGAGTCTATAAGGCATGCCCCGACTGTCGCCCCTCTGCGCCGCTTTGCTGGCCGTGCTATGTCTGCCCCTAGCGGCGGCGGACCGTTCGCCGAACATCCTGATGATCGTCTCGGACGATCACGCCTGGTTCGATTACGGCTTCATGGGCTCGAAGTCGGTCAGTACGCCGCACCTCGACAAGCTCGCGGCGGAATCCCGTCTCTTCCCGCGCGGGTACGTCACGAACTCTCTCTGCGGACCGAGCCTCGCTTCGATGCTGACCGGCCGACATGTCCACCGCCACGGACTCACTGGCAACGACCCCTTCGTTCCCGTCAGCGCCCAGTCCGGAGCCAAGGGCGCAGGCAAGGCCGCTGCGGCGAAACAGAAGAACGCCGCCTTCCTTGATGGCCGCGCCCAGATGATCAAGCGCTTCCAGGAGTCGCCAATTCTGCCCCGCCTTCTCGGTGAGCAAGGCTACGTCAGCCTGCAGACGGGTAAGTGGTGGATGGGTCCCTATCAGACCGGCGGCTTCACCGAAGGTATGACTAAGGGCGGTCGCCACGGCGATGAGGGCCTCGACATCGGCCGCAAGACTCTGGCGCCGCTGACGGATTTCATCACTCGCGCGAAGAAGGACGGTAAGCCGTTCTTCGCTTGGTATGCGCCGATGATGCCGCATGACCCGCACACGCCGCCCGAAAGGTTGCTCGCCAAGTATCGCGACAAGTCGCCGACGCCGCAGGCCGCCCGCTATCACGCGATGGTCGAGTGGTTCGACGAGACCATCGGCGAGGTGCGTGCCCATCTGGAGAAGGAAGGTCTCACCCGCGACACGATCATCGTCTACATCGCCGACAACGGTTGGATTCCGCGCACGGATAAGCCGTCGGTCGATTTTGAACGCTCCAAGCAGTCGCCCTTCGACGGTGGCGTCCGCACGCCGATTTTCGTGAGCTGGCCTGGACACATCAAGCCGATGGTCATGGCCGAGGCTGCCAGCGCGGTGGATATCCTGCCGACCTTACTCAAGCTCGTTGGCGCCCCCGTACCTGCTGACGGCGATGGACTCGACCTGCTTGACGATACGGCCCTCCGAGCGCGCCCGTTCGTCGCGGGTCAAAATTCGACCCACGACATCCTCGATCTTGCGCGACCCGCGGCCAGCCTCCGATATCGCTGGCTCGTCGCCGGTGATCTTAAGCTGATTGTTTCGAGCGGCCGCAACACCGGCACGACCCAGTACGGTTCCGCCGATGCCACCGAGCCACCCCGCCTCTTCGACCACAAGGCCGATCCGGGCGAACTCACAGATCTCGCCGCTGCACGCCCCGACGACGTCAAGCGCCTTACGGCCCTCCTCGACGGTTGGTGGACCGGCCGCTGATTCCTCTCTTTTTATCACCATGAATACCCCCCGCCTCCTCCTCGCCGCGCTCGCCGCTGCGCTCGTCGGCTGTCAGTCCGCCGATACCACCAAGCCAGCCGCTAAGGCTGCGCCGAAGCCAGCGCCCGCTCAATACGTCTTCTATGTCGGCACCTCCGGTGCCAAGGCGCCAGGCATTCTGCGCTGCGTGCTCGACGGCAAGACTGGCAAGATCTCGGCGCCGACTGTCGCGGCCGAAGTCAAGTCGGCCTCCTATGTTGCCCTCAGTCCTGACTCCAAGTTCCTCTACGCCACCGCCGAAGCCGCCGAGGGCGCCGTCGCCGCCTATGCGGTCGAAGGTGATAAGTTGCGCCTGCTCAATACCGAAGCCTCCAAGGGTAAAGGCCCGACGCACCTCGTCGTCGACGCCGCCGGCCGTAACCTAGTTGTGGTGAATTACAGTTCCGGATCGACGACCGCTTTGCCGATTAAGGCCGATGGCTCCTTTGCACCTGCGAGCTCTTCGATTCAGCATGTCGGCTCGGGACCTAACGCCGGCCGTCAGTCTGGTCCGCACGCCCATGGCGTCTACTTCCATCCGAAGAACGGCCGCGTCTATGTCGCCGACCTCGGTACGGATGACATCTTCGTCTTCCAGTTCGACGCCGAGAAAGGCCTGCTGACGCCGAATAAATCGAAGTCCGCGAAGTCCGGCCGCGTCACCGCCGGCGAAGGCCCGCGCCACTTGGCCTTCCATCCCAACGGTCGCTTTGCCTACGTGAACACGGAGATGGGCCTCAACGTCGTCGCCTTCGCGGTCGCAGGTAACGGCGGCCTTAAGGAAATCCAAAGCCTGCCGACGCTGCCGGAAGGCGCCGACAAGAAGGGTGTGTCCACCGCCGAGATTTTCGTCCGCCCCAACGGCAAGACGCTTTACGTTTCCAATCGCGGTCACGATTCCATCGCCGTCTATTCTATCGCCCAGGACGGTAAGCTCACGCTGCTCCAGCATATGCTCGGCACGCCGGCCACGCCGCGCGGCTTCGGTCTTAGCGCCGACGGCCGCTGGCTCGTCTGCGCCGGCCAGAAATCTGGCACGCTTAACGCTTACCGTATCGGCCAAGACGGCAAGCTGACCGACACCAAGCAGGCGGTCGAGGCCGCGGGCTCTGCTGCGATCGTGTTCGTCCCCTGATCCGTCCTTTGCTGCATGTGTCGTAGTCCTCTGCTTGTCGGCCTCCTCGTGGCGGCCTCCCTCGGCGCCGCGCCAGTCGACTTCGCGCACGAGGTCGTGCCGATCCTGCGCAAGCACTGCAGTGAGTGTCACACCGGCGATAAGAAGAAGGGCGGGCTGTCCATGAACACCCGTGCCACGCTGCTCGAAGGCGGCGAGAATGGCGTCGTGGTCGTACCAGGCCAGGCACAGAAGAGTAAAATCCTCGAAGTCATCGTCAGTGCCGATCCCGACATCCGCATGCCGCCCAAGGGCGAGCGCCTGAGTCCGGCCGAGGTCACCACGCTCCGCTCCTGGGTCGCACAAGGCGCCGTCTGGACCGATGGTTTCGCCTTTAAGCAGCCTGCCTACGAGCCGCCGCTGCGTCCGCGTCAGCCCGTGCTGCCCGCCGTGAAGGCTGGCCGCACGCACCCGATTGACCGCGTGCTCGATGGCTGGCTTACGGACAAGGGTGCGCCGATTCCGGCGCTTGCGGACGACGCGACCTTCTTGCGACGCGTGTCGCTCGACCTCGTCGGCATACTGCCTTCCGCCGAGGAGGTGCAGGCTTTCGCCGCCGACCGGCGACCAGACAAGCGTACCTTGCTCGTGCGTTCGCTGCTCGCGCGGAATGTCGACTACGCCGACCACTGGATGGCTTTCTGGAACGACCTCCTCCGGAATGATTACGCCGGTACGGGTTACATCGACGGCGGCCGCAAGCAGATCACCAACTGGCTCTATGTCTCGTTACTGTCCAATAAGCCTTACGACCAGTTCACGCGCGAGCTCGTCGCGCCGTCTGCGGACAGCGAGGGGTTTGCGAAGGGGATCATCTGGCGCGGCGCCGTGAGTGCGGGCCAGGTCCCCGAGCTCCAGTATGCGCAGAGCGTCTCGCAGACATTCCTGGGCATCAACATGAAGTGCGCCTCCTGCCACGACAGTTTCGTCGACCGCTGGAAGCTGCGCGACGCCTATGGCCTCGCCGCAATCTATGCAGATCGCCCGATGGAGCTCGTGCGCTGCGATATCCCAACTGGCAAGACCGCCGTCGCCGCCTGGCCCTTCCCGGAGCTTGGGCAGGTCGACGCCACCAAGCCGCGAGCGGAACGCCTCGCCCAGCTCGCCACCCTCGTCACGCATCCGGACAACGGTCGATTCCAGCGCACCATCGCTAATCGTCTCTGGCACCGGCTCATGGGCCGGGGCGTCGTGCATCCCGTCGATGCGATGCAGACGCAGCCGTGGAACCAGGACCTACTCGACGTGCTAGCCAATCGTCTCGCCGAATCCAAGTACGACCTGAAGGCCGTGCTGGAGTTCATCGCGACCTCGCAGGCTTACCAGTCCCGATCCGAGATTCTCTCCCGTGACGCCGAGGACAAGGGCTACGTCTACCGCGGCCCACGGGCGAAGCGTTTCACCGCGGAACAGTTCGTGGACGCGGTCTGGCGCCTCACCGGCACCACGCCGGCGAAGATCGAGCTCAAAGTTCCGCGGGCCAATCCTACTGCGGCCTCGGCCAAGAAACCCATCGTCGAACCGTTAGCCGCCGCGCCGATCTGGTCGGGTGATATCGCCGGAGGTCGGCTCCCCGCGGTCGGCGAGACACGTTCCTTTCGCCACCAGCTCGTGCTGGATGCCGACGTGGACTTGGCCACGTGCGTGATCACCTGTGACAACGGCTTCGAGCTTTACGTCAACGGCAAGAAAATCGGCACGGGCGACAACTGGGAAGACCCGAAGAGCTTCGACCTCTCCTCGGCCTTACTGAAGGGCACTAATCAGGTCGTCGTCGTCGGTAGTAACGCGGGCTCCTCGCCAAATATCGCCGCACTCTTCTTGCAGGCGAACGTCTCACTCAAGGGCGGCGCCCGCGTGAGGTTGGCCACCGACGCCTCCTGGGAATGGACGACGAGCGTACCGAACGCCCGAGGTACCTTCGCTGCCGCCGGAAAGACTAAGGCGAAGGCCGCGGAGGTCGTCTGGCAGCCGGTCTCGCTCGTAAAGAGTGAGGCGTGGCGCAAAGCCGAAGTCCGCATGGCCGAGATGCTGGCCGGAGTGGATGGCATGAGCACCCTGCCAGCGCGTGCGAGCCTGATGAAATCCGATCTGTTGCAGCGCGCGCTAGGCCGGCCAAATCGCGAGCAGATTGTCTCGATGCGTCCGAACGAGTTGAGCACGCTCGAGGCCATCGATCTTTCCAATGGCCAGGCGTTG
>CAXNEN010000062.1:0-7936 GCA_964201505.1 Opitutales bacterium | reverse complement strand
GGGGGTGCCGGTGATATCAGGAGAGAGAGGGGGTTGATCCGCAAAAATGACCATGGGGTAGTGGGGTGGGGAATATGAACCCTGCGGGTCGCCTTAGGGCAACCAAAACGCGGGGTCTGTGAGTAGTTTGACCCTTCCCGTGGCGGTTTGTTGCCTAAAGTTCGGCTACCAGTTCCGCGAATCCATCGACCACGCGCACGCCCAGCCCTTGGAGACGCTCGCGGTGCTGGTGGCCGTGGGCGGCCAGCACGCAGTCGACACCCATCGCGGCCGCGGCCTCGGCGTCGTGCGCGGTATCGCCAATATAGATCACGTCTTCTGGGCGATGCGCCAGGTCGGAGAGGTGGAGGCGCGCGCGCTCCTCCTTGCTGCCGGCGTGGATGTCGTGGCCGCCGCAGGTCTTGATAAAGTGGCGATCGAGTCCGTATTGCGTGAGCGTCGTCGTGAGCAGGCTACGCTCATAGGCCGAGAGCACCGAGTGCGTGAGCCCAGCGGCGGTGAGTCCGGTGAGGAGCGACTCCGCGTGCGGGTGCAAGTGGCACTCGGCCTTGCGCTCTTCGTAAGCGTTCATGAAGCGGACCGACATCGCGCGGAAGGAATCCTCGTCGGGCGTGAAGCCGATGGCTTGATAGACCTTGATGACCGGGAACTGGAAAATCTGGCGGTAGCGGACCGGATCGACGAGCGGGTGGCCGTCTTCCTGCAGCAGGCGATTCAGCGAGTCGCAGCACAGCCAGGTGTCATTGAGCAGCGTGCCGTTCCAATCCCAGACGGCGTGACGATAGTCGGTGAGCTTCTTACGCATGGGCGGGTACCAGAGAGAAAGCCTCGATCGCTACGCCTTGGCAACCGTGGGCAAGGTCAGGGGCGCGGCCGCCGACATCGAAGCCGTCCCAGCGCAGAGGTAGGTCGCTCCAGACCGTGGTGTCGGCCAGGCTGAGTTGATAGGGGGCGTGATGCACTTGTCCGCGGACAAGACGTCCGCACCGCACCGAGAAGAAGCTGTAGCGTTCCGCGAGATGAAACTCCAGCGAGCCAGGCGGGGCGATTTGCGGCGACGATACGGCCGACCAAGCGTATTGCGCCGTCTCCTTCTCACCATGGCGGCGGCAGGCTTGAGCGAGCCCGGGGCCGAAGGATATCGTCGCGTGTTCGTAGGGTAGACCGAAAAAGGCGCGCGCAATCACGACGGCCGGCGCGCGGTCGCAGTCGAGCGAGAAGAACCACACGCCTGGTTCGCCGGCGGCATCGCGCACGTAGGTGCGGACGTTGAGCTCGTTGAAGGTGGAGAGCCAAGGGAGCGCGGGTAGGCCGATGGGGCGCACCGCGTTCATGCGGAAGCCCACGACACCGAGGTGCGCCTTGCCTTCGAAGGTATCGACCGTGAGGCCGGAGGGGAGGCGGGACTGGATCGCTGCTGCGGAGTATTCCCAGTGCAGGAAGAACAGGTCATCCCAACGCTGACGCATGACCGGGCGACGCGTCGGGCGGACGCGGGCGCGCAGGAGTCGTTCGGTCGCGTCGTTCACCTCGTCATCCTCCTCGCCTAGAGCGGTCGGTCAAGCGACCCGGACTTATTTTCCGGTGGCGAAGGGCGGCTTCGACAGGTCGAGCTGGTAGAGCACTTGGTTGTAATCCCAGCGTGGCGTTGGCTGCTTGCCGCCGGAGAACGTCGTCGTGTAGGTGCCTTCGAAGTGGATCACCGGCGAGTCGGCGCGGAAGAATTCCGGATGCAGGACTGGGTTGTAGAAAGTGTAGTCGTCATGCGTGAGTACCTTGCGGGCGTTGTCCCAGGGGCCGAAGGGCTCCGTCGATTCCGCCAGCCAGATTTCGCCGAGCGCCGAGGGGCTACCGCCTTTCTGGGTGAAAATCGTCAGCCATTTACGGCTCCAGGGATGCCAGGCAATGTGCCCCTTGTGCACGACGATCACTTCGCCGGAGGGCGTGGTGGCGGCGGTAGCGGGTTGCAGCGCCTTCCACTTTTCCGGGGTCTTCCAGCCTTCATACGTGGCGGGCGTTCGGAGCACCGGGAAGGGGTCGCAGAATAAGATCCATTTACGGCCGAGCGGATCAGTCCAGGGCACCGCATGGCCAGCTGGCATCGGGGGTGCCTTCGGGTGGGACGCGTCTTCGGTCCAGACCGTATCAAGCGGGTGGAAAAGTTCCTCATGCGGATCCCATTCGACGAGGTCCCAGCGGTACGCGCGCATCTCCCCCTTCGTTTTCACGGCGGCGGCGACCAGATGCGGTGCGCCTTTCTCGTCGGGCAACGTGACGGCACCCCACACCCAAGTCGGGCCGTCGCCAGGGAGCTTCGCGACGCCGCGCGGGCGGGACTCGGCGGGCGGCGGCCGGCGGTCAGTCACATAGACGTACGGCGGCCGTAGCGGCGGTTTTGCTGGCGGCAGGAATTTTTCGGTCGACGCCGCGGATACGTTGAAGATTCCGAGCGGGTAGTGGGCCAGATTCGTGTCGCCCCAGAACCAGAGGAGCCGGCCACCGAGTGCGGCCGTGACCACGCTATCGGACCCGAGCACGCCGCTTTCTTTCCAGTCCAGCTGCTCGCCGAGTTTCTGGGATTCGACGAAGAGGCCGGCGCCGGTCAGGCGGCCTAAGCGTCGGGCGAGGATCGTGCGGTCAACCGTGACCTTAAGCGTCTTACCCGCCATGGGCGTGAGGCGGACGCCTTTGGAGCCGAAGCCATCGGCCTTCACGCCGTAGCCGTGACCGATGACCGTGAACCAGGTCTCGCGGCCCATCAGTTCGGGCAGGTCGAAGGCAATCAGCCCGGCGTTGTCGGAGATGAAGCGGACACCGTGCACCGTGCGGAGTTCCACGCCTGGCACCGGCCACCCGTCGCCTTGTTCGATGATCTCGATGCGACACGGTTGGGCTGCGAATCCCGTCGTCGCGAAGGCCAGTAAGCCAAGGAGCCAAGGGATGAGCCTCATGGGCGTAGTGTCGGTGGAATTGGCCGTGATTCAAGCCTGCGCGGGGCTTTTCGCTTGGAGCGGGGGCCGTCCGGGCTTACCTCTGGAACATGCTTCCGGAAGCCCGCCAGAAAGAGCTCAAGGCCTTCGCCGAGAAACTCGCGGACATCGCCCGCCGGGTCTTGGTCGCGGCGCACGCCCGCGTCGACACCGAGGTCGAAATCAAGTCCGACGGTACGCCCGTGACCGTCGCTGACAAGGAAGCCGAGCGCCAAATGCGCGCGGCCATCAAGCAGGCTTATCCGGATCACGGCATCCTCGGCGAGGAGTTCGGCCCGGAGAACGTCGACGCCGAGTATTGCTGGGTGCTCGATCCCATCGATGGCACCAAGTCATTCCTTTCCCGCGTCCCGCTTTACGTCACCCTCATCGGCCTGCGCTACGAAGGTAAGCCCGTCCTGGGCGTCATCGACCAGCCGATTCTCTGCGAGCGCATCATCGGTGACAACCTTACGTGCGAGCTCAACGGCCGGCCCGTGCGCGTGGCCGAGGCTGCGATGAAGGACGCCGTCATCGTCTCGACTGACCTCGACAACGTCCGTCGCCTGCACCGCGACGTTCGCTGGAACCGTTTAGCCGACAGCGTCGCCCATGTACGCACCTGGGGTGACGGCTACGGCCATCTCCTCGTGGCGTCCGGTCGTGCGCACGTCGTAGCCGACCCCGTCATGAATCCGTGGGACCTCGTCCCCGTGCTGCCCGTACTGCGTGGCGCCGGCGCCGTCGTGACTTCCTGGGACGGCGGCGATCCGATCAAGGCCGGCAATATCATCGCCGCGGCACCGAAGCTGCATGCGGCAGTGATGCGGACGCTGCGCGAGTAAGCGCAGTTCAGAGCCGAATCTTTAACGAACGGCCGTGGGCGTCGAGACGCTCCATGCGCGCGAACGCGTCGACCACGCCGGCCGCCTTCTTGAGCGATACCGGATCGTACTGCACCAAGCTCGTCCGGCGAAGGAAGTCAGCGACGCGCAGGCCGCTGAAGAAGCGACCCGTGCCGCCGGTGGGGAGCGTGTGGCTCGGGCCGGCGGTGAAGTCGCCCAGCACCGTGGGTGTATGGTTGCCGATGAGAATCGCGCCGGCGGTGGTGATCTGGGCGGAGAGCTTCTTGAGCTTACCCTTCGCGACCATCAGTTCGAGGTGTTCTGGGGCGACGAGATTAGCGACTTCGGCGGCGTCCTCGATTTTGGGTACGAGGATTACGCAGACCTTGGCGGCGAGCGCCTTGCGGATCTTCTCGCCGTGGGTGAGTGAATTGGACTGCGAGCGGGCGGCGGCCAGACACTTGTCGGCGAACGCTTCGGTTTCCGTCACCAGGTAGAGCTTCTCCTTGCCGCTGCCGTGTTCGGCTTGGGCGCAGAGGTCGGCCGCGACCCACTCCGGCTTCGCGGTGCGGTCGGCGATGATCATTACTTCGCTCGGACCGGGAAGGAGGTCGACGCCGACGAGGCCGAAGACTTGGCGTTTCGCTTCGGTGACGAAGGCATTACCCGGGCCGAAGATCTTATCGACCGCCGTGACCGTGCTCGTGCCGAGGGTCATCGCGGCGATGGCTTGGACGCCGCCAATCGCGTAGACCTCGCGGACGCCGCAGAGATAGAGCGCGGCGAGGATGTCAGGGTTGATCTTGCCGTCCGGTCCGGGCGGCGTGCAGGCGCAGAGTTCTGGCACGCCGGCGACTTTGGCGGGCAGCGCGGTCATCAGCACCGTCGAGACAAGCGGCACCTGTCCGCCGGGAATATAGAGGCCGCAGCGCTGGATGGCGTGGTGGCGTTCGCCGACCGTCGCGCCGTGTGGGTTCTTCGCCGTCCAGCCCTTGGGCAGCGTGCGAGCGTGGAAGGCCGTGACGCACTTCGCGGCTTCGTCGAAAGCTTTCTTCTTCGCCGGGTCGAAGGCGGCGGCGGCTTTTTCGAGGTCCTTGAGCGGTACGCGGATCTGGCGGACCGTGAGCTTCGCGTGGTCGAACTTCGCCGTGTAATCCAGGACCGCGATATCGCCGCGGGCCTTCACGTCGGCGATGATGGCGCCGACCGTCGCGCGCACGTCCGGGGCCGCTTCGCCCGAGCCGACGAAGGCGCGGAGTTGGCTGCGGAAATCCTTGTCGCTGGTGCGGAGGAGGGTCATGGGCTCAGAAGGAAGGGAAGTCGAAGAGGCCGGTCGGAAGCTCGGGGTTGATCGTCACGCGGCTATAGGCGACCACGCCAGACTTCTTCCCAGCGACGAAGACCGTCTCCTTTGCTGGGAAGGCGATACCGTCGGCGACAATCACGCCGTCGACTTTCTGGCGCTGGATTTCGCCTTTAGGCGTAAGCTGGTCAGAGGCGACGAGCGCGAACGTGTCGGCGGCGAAGTGCCGGGTGATGCGGAAACCGCTGGCGTAGGCGTATTCGACCGCGTGCGTCTTGCGACCGTCAACCTCGGAGGCTCCCTGGTAGGTCGCCAGGCCGCGGGCGGCGGTGGGCGGGGTGAAGAAGGCCAGATCGTCCACGGCCATATCCTGCATCTTGCGGAAATTCTCGTAAGGCAGCGCCCGGAGCGAGCGGGTGGCGAGCGTGTCAGACTTGCGGCTGACCCAGCCTTCGAGCCGACCGATGCCCATGGCTGATTCGGCGCCGCTCGTCGGAGCTTCGGTCTTCTCAAGGCGAAAAGCCGGGGCGACGACGGTCAGGGTCGAGGTGTTGATTGTCTGGCCGGCGTCATCCAGCGCCGAGAATTCGAAGCGGAGCGCTTTCACCTTCGTGAGGGCAGCCGGGTCGGCGGCGAGAGCCGCGCGCGCTTTGGCGACGATGATCTCGACGGTGAGCGGCGGTTCGGCGGCGATGGCCGGTCCGACGAGCAGGAGCGTCGCGAACAGCGCGGAGAACGGGCGAAACAGGGCCATGGAAGGCAAATGTTGGGCGGTGGCTCCGCCTTGGCAAGCATCGGAAGGCCGGCGGAGGCCGGCTCCGGCTAGGCTCAGCGCTCGCCGGTGGCCTTGAGCAGACCCGCCACGTCGCAGCGACCTTCGTAGAGCGCTTTGCCGACGATGGCGCCGACGAGGTTCGGATAGGCCTTGGCCAGCGCGGCGAGGCGTACGACGTCTTCCGTGCCGGACACGCCGCCCGAGGCGATGACGCCGCAGGGGCAGACTTTGAGGACCGCCTCGAGGGAATTCCAATTCGGACCCGTGAGCATGCCGTCGGTCGCGATGTCGGTGTAGATCACCGTCGAGACGCCGAGTTCGCCGGCTTCTTGGGCGAACTCCGTGGCCTTGAGGGCTGTGACGGCGGTCCAGCCTTTGACGGCGACGAGGCCATCCTTGGCGTCGATGCCAACTGCGAGGCGAGGGCCATGGGCCTTGGCCATCTCGCGAAGGAAAGCGGGATCAGTCGCGGCGCGCGTGCCGATGACGACGCGGCTCGCGCCAGCGGCGTAGGCGGCTTCGGCGATGGCGCGGTCGCGCATGCCGCCGCCGAACTGAATCTTCGGACCGAGCGCGGCGATGCGCTGGAGCGTCGGGAGATTGAGCGGAGCGCCGCCGAAGGCGCCATCGAGGTCGACGACGTGGATCCAGGCGGCGCCGGCCTGAGCGAAGACGATGGCTGGTTCGACTGGGTCTTTATAGTAATCGGTGCGCGCGTCGTCGCGGCCTTGGCTAAGGCGAACGCAGCGACCGCCGCGGATATCGATGGCCGGATAGGCGAGCATGGGAATTAGGAAGCCTTCTTCTTCGGCGTGGCGGCCGAGACCGTGACAGGCTTCTCGCCGCGAATCGTTTCGGCCGTGACCGTGAACTTCGAGCCCGGGGTGGCTTCGGGCAGCGCGTACATCGTTTCGAGCAGCACGCCTTCGAGGACGGAGCGGAGGCCGCGAGCGCCGGTGCCGAGGGCGAGTGCCTTGTCGGCGGCGGCTTCAAGGCCTTCGCTGGTGAATTCGAGGGACATACCCGAGAGGGCGAAGAGCTTACGATACTGCTTCGTCGCGGCGTTGCGCGGTTCGGTCAGGATACGGATGAGGGCTTCACGATCGAGCGGCTCGAGGACCGAGATGACCGGCAGACGGCCGACGAATTCCGGAATCATACCGAACGAGAAAAGATCTTCGGGCTGGAGGCCGGCGACGATTTGTTCGGCCGAGAGGGTAGGTTTGTCGTTCTGCGGGGGGACGAAGCCGAGGGACTTCGCGCCGCCGCGGCGGGCGATGATGCGATCGAGGCCGGCGAAGGCGCCGCCGCAGATAAAGAGGATGTCGGATGTGTCGACGCGGATGCACTGCTGCTCCGGGTGCTTGCGGCCGCCGGCCGGCGGGACGTTGCAGACCGTGCCTTCGAGCAGCTTAAGGAGCGCCTGCTGCACGCCTTCGCCCGAAACGTCGCGCGTGATGGAGGCCGAGTCGGACTTGCGCCCAATCTTATCAATCTCGTCGATGAACACGATACCGCGCTGGGCGCGCTCGATGTCCATGTCGGCCGCCTGCAGAAGACGCAGGATGACCGTTTCCACGTCGTCGCCGACATAACCGGCTTCCGTGAGGGTGGTGGCGTCGGCAATCGCAAACGGCACGTCGAGCATGCGCGCGAGCGAGCGGGCGAGGAGTGTCTTACCGGTGCCCGTCGGGCCGATCAGCAGCACATTGCTCTTGTCGAGTTCGACGTCGGCGAGGTCACCGGCCTGAGCCGCGGTGGCCTGCGTGTGGCGGTCGTTGAGGCGCTTGTAGTGATTGAAGACCGCGACTGAGAGGACCTTTTTCGCGTGGGCTTGGCCGATGACGTGTGCGTCGAGTTCGAGGCGTAGCTTCGTCGGCGGGATGAGCTTGATTGGGGAGAGTGGCTGCTTCGCGGGAGCTTCCTGCATCGCAGGTCCGCCGGCGGAGGCCGCGGGTTTACCGTCGCGGGATTTCTCGCGATCAAGGAGGCGACCGCAGGTGGTGACGCAGGCATCGCAGATGCCGACGCCGGCGGGACCGGC